>JAYEJK010000137.1:0-3931 GCA_034660535.1 Thermodesulfobacteriota bacterium
TCAGAATTGGGTTGTAACTTCTAAAAATGCAGAGGATTAACCCTGGGCGCTCGACTTGAAGCTGCAGCCAAAATATTTTCCCCGATTGAGATGTTCCGTATAAAAGATCTATCAGCATTTGATAAAGTGAGCCTGTGAACAATAAATGATGTAAAGATAGAGACAAATATGCGAGATATATGATGCATGGGCAGGGAGCCCCCTCAAATATCTCGAAGAAAGATAAAGGGCTCCTGCCCATGAAAGGACAGGAGCCATGCTACCAGAATTACTTCAGAAATCAAGTCTTTTTTCACTTCTCCATCGAATTGATACCGATCTTGCCAACCAATGCCGCGAGAAAGGGTGCCCTTTTTGCGGTGGTCCTCTACATCAAGCAAAATACGAGCGTAAACCGAGAGGGGGTCCTGAGAACCTGCCGGAAGAGTACCTGATTCGACAAAGTCTGTGCTGTGGGCGCGAAAATTGTCGGCGCAGATGTTTACCGGCATCGTGTCTATTTATGGGCAGACGGGTTTACTGGGCCGGCGTTATCCTCGTGGTTATGGCGCTGAGACAAAACAGACCGGAAAGCGCCAGCACCAGTGAGTTAATGCGGATGTTTGGGATCTCTCGAAAGACTCTTTTCAGATGGATAAGCTATTTTCGAGAAGCGTTTCCGGGCAGTGCACAATGGCAAAAACTTCGCGGGAAAGTGCATGCATCGGTTAGAAACAGCGAGTTGCCCGGAGAGCTATTACGATATTTTATCCGTTATGCCGAGTCAGCAGAGGACGGTCTTGTGGGCTGCCTTCGATTTTTGGCGACAGGGCTTAGAGGTCCGTAGGTCAAGCATGCTGATGGAATATTTTACTCACGCAAAAGATGGGTAGTCGATTTCTGCCTGATGCGCATTAGATTGGTCCTTTCGAGCCAAAAAAAGAAAGGAGCTGCAAAATGAGTAAGAAATCCGAAAAGCAATTGACCGATTGGGCCTATTTCCGCTTTTCCATCATCGGCGGTCTTCTATCAAAGCCGCCTGATAAGGGAGAGCTCGGCAAAAAAATCGAGAACCTTGCCAGTAGTTGTTATGTTCATCCCACCAAAGATGCATGGGTGACATTTGGGGCTTCAACTATTGAGCGTTGGTATTACCGGGCATTAGGTTCCAACGATCCCATTAAGGCCTTAAGCAGAAAGATCCGTTCCGACGCAGGCAAGACAATAGCCATGAGTCCCGAGTTATTGGCCGCACTGAAGCAGCAGTATGCCAAGTATCAACATTGGAGCTACCAACTTCATACAGACAATCTGGAAGCTCTGGTAGAGATGCAGCCAAGGTTGGGGTCGATGCCGTCCTACTCCACAGTTGTCAGGCGGATGAAAGCGCGAGGATGGTACAAAAAAGCATCCAGCCGCCGCAATCCGACACCAGGGCAGAAGCTGGCTAAAGAGCGCCTTGAGCAACGGGAGGTGCGTAGTTTTGAGTCCTCCCATGTGCATGCCTTGTGGCATCTGGACTTTCATAAAGGATGGCGGAAGGTAGTGGATTCAAACGGTGTTTGGCATACGCCAGAGGCATTGGCTGTACTGGATGACCGTTCCAGGGTTTGCAATCATATCCAGTGGTATCTTAATGAAACGGCGGACTGTCTATTCCATGGATTGACTCAGGCATTTCATAAACGAGGTCTTCCAAGGGCCTTAATGTCGGACAATGGATCTGCAATGGTCGCCCATGAGACTCAAAACGGCCTTTCGCGTTTGGGAATTATGCATGAGAAAACACTTCCCTACAGTCCTTATCAGAATGGTAAACAAGAGTCGTTTTGGGGGCAGGTCGAAGGCCGTCTGATCGCCATGCTTTCCAGAGTGGAACCTCTGCAGCTGGGTTTTTTGAACAGGGTCACACAGGCTTGGGTTGAGATGGAATACAACCGTTGTGTGCATGAGGAGATTGGGTGTCCTCCCCTTGAGCGTTTACTTGAAGGCCCGGATGTCTCTCGCCCCTCACCTGACAGTGAAGACCTTCGATTTGCATTTACGGTCCAGGAAAGGCGTACCCAGCGAAAGAGCGACGGTACATTGTCGATCAAAGGTGTGCGATTTGAAGTGCCCTCCCGTTTCCGTCACTTTCAGTATCTTTATGTTCGTTACCAGAGCTGGGATCTCAGCAGCGCATTTTTGGCGGACCAACGCACCGGCGATCTATTAGCCCGCATTTATCCCCAAGATAAGGCTAAAAATGCCCATGGATACAGGCGTACATTACAATCTCCTGATGAAGCCGCAGCCCCTGCAACCGATTCAGATCCCATCCCACCGCTTCTGCGAAAACTGATAACCGATTACGCCGCAACCGGCCTGCCGCCTGCGTATGTCCCAAAAGAGGAAATGGAGGATAATAATGAATGATAAAAAGCTATTAGCCCTATATGGCCTTAAATGGAATCCCTTCCTACCCAGCATTCCTGTCGAAGACCTATGGGTCCCTCCGGCAATAGATTCTTTCCTTTTTCGTGTTGAAAACCTGGTTATGGATGGGGGATTTGCCCTTGTCTGCGGAGAACCCGGCCTCGGGAAGTCAAAAAATCTCCAAATGATAGCACATCGCCTTGAGCGTCTTGGAGATGTTGTAGTTGGCGTGATGGAACGTCCCCAGAGCAACCTCAGCGATTTCTATCGCGAAATGGGGACATTGTTCGGGGTGGACCTTTCTCCTTCTAATCGTTACGGCGGTTTCAAGGCCCTGAGAGAACGCTGGAAAAATCATATCGAGAGCACTCTTTTCAGACCCGTGCTCCTGATCGATGAGGCCCAGGAGATGCTGACCCCAAGCCTCAATGAAATACGCCTCCTTGGAAGCGATCACTTCGATTCAACATGCTTGCTCACCTCTGTATTGTGCGGTGATATGCGATTGCCCGAACGTTTCAGAAACACGGCTTTGGTCTCTCTTGGTACCAGGATGCGGGTCCGCATGAAATTGCAACCATACAGCCGTGATGATCTGCTCGATTACCTCGATCATATCCTCTCTCACGCGGGGGCTTCACACCTTATGACCAAAACCCTTATGCAAACCCTTGTCGAACATGCCGCCGGAAACCTTCGGGTGCTTAGCACCATGGCCGCCGAGTTACTCACTGAAGGCGCCCGGAAAGAGGTGACTCAGCTTGATGAAAAGCTTTTCTTGGAGATGTTTTCAAGACATCCACCCGCCCGCTAACAAACAGGAGATTGAAATGACTTTAGCCAGAGAAATCCTCCCGGTGTGCCGGGCCAACGAGCTTGACATCCATCCGCCGGAACAAACATGGCTGATAGAATCTATGTGGGCATATGCCGCAGTCGGCATTATCGGAGGACCACCCAAATGCTGTAAATCATGGCTCGGTCTCGATATGGCAGTAAGCGTGGCTTCAGGGAGCTCATGTCTTGACCGGTTTCCGGTCCATCGGCCCGGACCTGTATTGATTTTCCTGGCAGAGGATGCCTTGCCTGCGGTCCGTGCACGTATCGAGGCATTATGCGCCCACCGTCAAATCCACATCAACACCTTGAATCTCTATGTGATTACGGTATCGGCATTACGCCTTGACATTGTCCGGGACCAACAACGACTCAAGGCTACTCTTGCTGCCTTTAAGCCTCGCCTCTTGCTCCTCGACCCGTTAATAAGGCTTCATCGCCTCGATGAAAACAGCGCATCCGACATCTCAAACCTGCTCGGATTTGTACGCGAAATGCAGCGCTCATATGACACAGCTGTCGTTTTGGTCCACCATGCCAGTAAAAAGCGCCGTGCTCAACCCGGTCAAGCCTTGCGCGGCAGTTCTGATTTGCACGCCTTTGGCGATTCCAATGCCTATTTGACGCCCCGCAATGACAGGATCATCCTTACCCTCGAGCACCGGACAGCAAGACCGCCAGATCCCATCGAACTCAAACT
>JAYEJK010000138.1:0-3921 GCA_034660535.1 Thermodesulfobacteriota bacterium
AGGTTCACAATATACCGGTAATGCTTTTACCGGCACACTGAAAGAAAGAGGTATCAAGATCAGCATGGATGGCAAAGGACGTTGTATGGATAATATTTTCATAGAACGTTTATGGCGATCAGTGAAGCAGGAAAAGATATTTCTTGAAGAGTTTGAAACAGTAACGGAATTAATTGCTGGGCTTAAAGAATATTTTGAGTTTTACAACTTTGAACGACCACATCAGTCGTTCAAAAGAAAAACACCTGCTGAGGTGTATTGGGGAGAAGAAGTTGCCCAGATGGCAGCATGAATAATTCGGTTAAAAGACAAAAAAGAAGCGCACCTTAATTTAGGAAAAAATTGTCCTTGACTTGGGGTCCACTTCACTGGCAGGTTTCAGCGTGCTTGGGAAAAAGGGGAAACCTGCTGAAAAGGTGGCCGAAGAACTCTGCCGGCATTGGTTGCGTTTTGAACGTGGCAATGCCTCGGTGGACAAACACCTGGCCGATCAAATCCTACTGTATATGGCGCTGGCCCAGGGACATTCATTTTTGATAACGGAAAAGGTTACCAGTCATTTGCTCACCAATATTGAGATAATTGAAAAATTTCTGCCTGTGCATTTCGAGATGGATCCAGCCGCCTGCTCCGTTGAGGTTACGGGAGTAGCTTATTCAGTTCCTGAGAAAAGGAATTCTAAATGATACCCATAATGCTCTACGGTCAAATCAAATGTGTGAAAGATTATTGACTCAATTTTCTGAGTTGGCCTAACGCCTTGTAAATAAATAAAAATTTCCAACCCCAAATTACCTGTCTTCTCAAGCAAATCGGGCTAATTTCGAAAGCGACGCTTCGAACGTTTATTACGGCGCTGTTGTTGTACCTGGTTAACTTTGATCTCTCTTCCCTTGAGCATGCTTTTATTCAAGGCTTTTATCGCTGTATCGGCTTCTGAATTATTCGGCATGTCGATAAAACAAAAGCCCTTTGATTTTCCTGAATAGCGATCCATGATCAAATTGACACTGGCAATCTCACCAAACTCTGAGAAGAGTTCTTTTAATTCATTTTCGTTTACATTGTAAGGCAGTTGTCCAACATAAATATCCATTGTCACTCTCCTCAAAATTTTTGCTGCACCACAATTTGCTGAAACTGTATGTGCGGCCGGACTCCACCACAAGGGCACTTCCTTCGGGCGCACAGTTACAGCACCTGTGAACGCTTACAATAATTGCTTTTAACGCTACACTCTATGCAGCCTTGAACTTGCGCCCTTTACGGTGGCGTATTCCGCTATGTTTGTGCCGACTTGTGCCGTGATTATCTCGGGCAACTTCAATGGAAACTATTTTGCCATTGATTTTAACATGCTGAAAAGCGTCAAGTATTTGGGGGGTAAATCTGCTATCTGCTTCAAGCAGAGCCGTGTTCCGCATAATTTCAATCTTTCCGACTTTAATGCGCCCAACACCAGGAACACCATTAATCTTTCCAATCAGACCCTGGGGCATAATCCCGTCACGCCGGCCGACATTAAGAAAAAAACGGGTAAACTTCTGCTTGCTGTATGAATTGTCAGCAGAGTCCCCACTCTGTCGTTCTCTTTTACCATGCCGTTTTTTCTCCCTATTGCTTACGTTGAGATCAGGAGCATTTTTGTAATATTCCAAGAATCGATTAAACTCTAAAGAAACAAATCTCTTGATAAGCTCTTCGCGATCCAAGAATCCAAGCTTTTTTTCAATTTCTGCGTACAGCGGATCAATCTGATCGTGGTCCACCTCAACTTTCGTAACGACATCAACCAGGCTAACCATCTGCTTTTTACAAATCTCTACTCCTGAAGGAATACGGCATTGCTTAAACTTCTTGTTAAGCTTTTTTTCAATTTCCCTGATCTTAAAGCGTTCCTTCATGTGAACGATGGCAACCGATGTTCCAGTACGTCCAGCCCGGCCGGTACGACCGCTTCTATGGGTATAATTGCCAATATCGTCAGGAAGATTGTAATTGATCACATGGGTGAGATCATTAACATCCAGGCCACGAGCAGCAACATCGGTTGCCACAAGTATTTGGAGATTCTTGCAGCGGAATTTTTTCATCACTTGATCGCGCTGGGCCTGGGACAAATCTCCATGCAAAGCATCGGCGTTGTACCCGTCCTGAATCAATTTATTGGCTACTTCATGGGTCTCCAGGCGAGTACGGCAAAAAATAATTGAATAATTATTTGGGCAATTGTCTACGATTCGCTTTAAAGCAAGATAGCGATCCCTTGCATGAACCATGTAATACTCATGGCGCACATTTTCGGCGCCTGCATTGCGTTTACCGATTGTAATCTCAACAGGATCAGACATGTACTTGCCGGCTATAGCTGCAACTTCTTTCGACATTGTTGCCGAAAACAACAATGTATTTTTTTCTGATGGGGTGTGGACCAGGATGGCGTTTAATTCATCCTGAAAACCCATTTGCAGCATTTCCTCAGCTTCATCTATCACAACATAACGCACACCGGATAAGTCAACCTTACCGCGGTTGATTAAGTCATTTAAGCGGCCTGGGGTTGCAACAATAATCCGGATGCCTTTACGCAGGGCTTTAATCTGATGCTCAATACTTGCACCACCGTAAACTGCTAATATTCTTAAGCCCTCAACATGCCGGGAAAAGGCTTCCATATCCCTGGCTACTTGCACGCAAAGCTCCCGCGTAGGACACAGAACCAACCCTTGCGTTTGCCTGTTTTTTGTGTTTGTAAGTTGAATTAATGGAAGGCCGAATGCGGCTGTTTTACCTGTTCCGGTTTGTGCCAGGCTAACCAGATCTACTTGTCGTTCCAGCATTAATGGAATGACCTGTGCCTGAACCGGGGTTGGTTCTTGAAATCCTAAGGATGGTAGCCCTTTAAGGATATCGTTCTTAATGCCAATATCTGCAAATGTATTCATAATGTTTGTTCTTTCCAGCTAAGGGTTCGCTCAAAAATAACTTCACATTTTCATGTGCTGATTCATCCCGCATGGCTGCGTTGCTCGTCGGTTAAATAGCCCTGCTATTCGCCCTCCTCGCGCCTTGCCATGCGGGCGCCTCAACACCTGAAAATGTAAATTTATTTCTGGGCGAACCCTAATTAGTAAGTTGGGAATTGCACAAAAGTGCAGGCTGATCGAAAAAAAATGCCCTGCAATGTGCAGGGCATTCGAGATATTAACTTGAAAATTATTTAAAGCTGAACCACATTGGCTGCAGCAGGGCCTTTCTGCCCTTCAACAATTTCAAAACTAACAGATGCACCTTCGTCAAGAGATTTGTATCCATCAGTTTGAATTGCAGAATAATGGACAAAAAGATCCGCTCCATCTTCCTGCTCAATAAAACCAAAACCTTTTGACGCGTTAAACCATTTTACAGTACCTTTGTTCACTTCTAACTACTCCTTTCTTTGCGGCCCTCTATCAAAGCCATTTAATAAACGAGAACATCATCCCGAAACCGCTGAAAATAAAAAAACCGCGCAATCTTATACAAGAAGATTGCGCGGTTTGATATAGCAGTCTCTCATAACAAAAAAGATGATTTTCTACAATGAATATCCCTTTTTACTCCATATCCACAATAAAGCAAGCTGTTTTTTTTACCGACACAGCTCGAATTTTTTGGTTCTGCCTTCGTACGGGAATACTTTTAATCGTTAGTAGGAAGAATTCGGGCTCGGGATTTTTTCTTGTCAATGGTGATAAGGGCTCAAGTAAAAATAAGTTGGACAATATTGCGCTCAGATTTAGGTCGGATTGGGACGATTGTGAGGTTACAAAACCGCAGGACTAGCAGCGCTAATTTGAGGATTTTGTAACCTCACAATCGGCCCAAAACGGCCTGAAGATGAGATGGAAGATGTACAAGTTATTTTTACTTGAGCCCTAA
>JAYEJK010000139.1:0-3920 GCA_034660535.1 Thermodesulfobacteriota bacterium
TGAAAGTATATACTTATTCTGAAGCGAGACAACGTCTTGCCAATGTACTTAATATCGCCAAAACTGAAGAAGTTGTTATAAAAAGGAGAGGCGGGGAAACTTTCTCAATCATTTTTAGAAAAAGTGCGAAATCACCATTTGATGTTCCAGGTATTAAAACCAAGGCAACCACAAATGACATTCTTGATGCAGTTAAAGAATCAAGAGAACGATTTGCCGAACAAGATGTTCAAGATTGACGGGCAGGAACGAGCGCTTACCTTGGAAAGATGGGAAAGATGGAAAGATGGGGACGCTCTTTAATAATTTAATTGACATTATGTTTGATTGATATTAAAAGCATGACATGCCAAGAACAGCACGCCTGGATGCTCCTGGAGTTCTGCACCATGTCATGATAAGAGGTATAGAACGTAGGGAAATATTCCGCAATAATACAGACCGTGAGGATTTTATCGATCGACTTGAGATTCTCTGTCCCGCAACTCACATTCTCCCATTGCCCTGACTATTAGCCGGTTTGTACAAAGGGATAGTAAAATAAAATTTGCTGCCTTCTCCATAACTGCTCGTTACCCATATCATTCCTTTATATGCTGTCACTAATCCCTTGGCAATACTGAGGCCGAGGCCGGTGCCTTCGTACTGACGAATAGTTGAAAGGTCTACCTGGACGAATTTATCAAAGATCATGTTGAGATCCTTTTCCTTAATCCCTATACCTGTATCTTCCACGCAGACCTCTGCCGATATGGGTCGCTCGCCGGGTTTAATATCCTGATCGGAAAGTCCGGCTGATATCGTGATTCCTCCTTTAGCGGTAAATTTGACCGCATTGGATAAGAGATTTATTAAAATCTGTTTCAGCGCTTCTTCATCGCCATAGAGCAAGGGTAAATCCGGATCGATATGATCAGTAAGCGTGAGGCCCTTCTTTTTTATCTGAGGCTCAAAGACAGGAATGACAGACTCTACCAGGTGTTTCAGGTTGAGTTCCCTGGGGCTTAACACTATTTTGTCCGACTCTATCTTGGAAATATTCAGGATGCTGTTTATCAATTGAAGGAGATGTTTGGAATTAGAGGCAATTTTCTTTAGACTTTTTTCCTGCTCTTCATTAACAGGGCCATCTACCCTATCTGCTAACAGGTCTGTATAGCCGATGATAGAATTCATGGGGGTGCGGAGTTCATGTGACATGTTGGCCAAAAATGCGGATTTCATCCTGTCAAGCTCTCTAAGCTGGATATTTGCTTTTTCCAACTGTGCAATAAGTTTTGCCCTCTCGTTTAACAAGCTTGTTTTTTTCCGGTTGCTTTTTTTAACTTTATCTCTTTCTCGTCGCAATTCTTTCTCAGAGCGTTTCAAACTGGTAATATCTCGGGCAGCGGCAAAGGCCCCGATTACCCGGCCTGCCTGGTCTTGATAGAGCGAAGCGTTGTAGGAAACAAAGGTCTCTATTTCATTACGGGCCTTCATGACCAGCTCGTAATCCCGAACCTCTCCGGTCTCAAAAACCAGCATGGCCCCTCTGTATGCCTTTTCAGGATCTGTAAAATAATCAGCAAACGGCGTGCCTGTCAATTCTTTGCGACTTCTGCCGGTAGCACGAATTGTAGCCTCGTTTACATCCATGATAATTCCCTGCTGATCAAAGGTTACCAGGGGATCAAGGCTGGTCTCAATCAACCCGCGATTATAGCGCTGAAGATCATATATTTTATTTTCCGTCTGCTTACGCTTAGTGATGCTCCTTATGATTGCAATGAGATTGTCTTCCTGTATCGGCAACAACCTTGCTTCATAATATTTTTTTTGCTCCTGTACTTTAATTGAACATTCGATGGTGACCATAGACCTTGTTTCTCGAACACGATGAACAGCTTCGAGAAATTTATTGTCAGCCTTATCAAAGGGAAGATCATAAATGCGTTTCCCCGGCAGGTTTCCAGGCGGGATGTCAAAATCGGTTGCAAGCTCCCCCTTCTGGTCGAGGATTGTGCCCTCATTGTCGAGTCGCAAGAACAGCAAAGGATAAGCCTGAAAAAACATCTCCAGCTCCGCGTTTGCCTGACGCAGTTCCTGAGAGGTCAAATCCAATGAACGTTCTAATTTTTTTTGTTTTTTATCAAATTCCCAATAAGTATTGTTGACCGACTCAATAAAATCCCGCCACTCTTCGGGCATGGCATTCAGGTCTTTGAAGTACCGTTCAAGCCGACATTTCAATATGCTGTGCATCTGTTTCATAGGCTATTTCTCCGAAATGTCGTAATAGTCGCTCTCTACGGATTTTGACAATATTGATGGTTTTGCAAAAAGTCAAAACCTGAATTGACTCCATCAATGATTTCAATAAGTTATATACGATTCCGACAGCATTAATTCAAAACGGTTTGTTCTGATTATAACGGATTTTTGGGAGCCTGTATAATGTCTGAATAAGAATCTCTCTTTTTGCTCAATTTATTTCCTCTCTGTTCCTTAGCGACCAGATGCGGTCTCGGCTGAAGTTAAAATAAAACCAACCCCTGAAAATTATTTTGTTATATAACATGTAGTCTTGATATTCACTAAAAAATTCGATATCTTGTATTTTCGCTATATCCTAAGCTGGCAGAGCCGGAGCTATTAGCCCTTAGCCTTTAGCAATTAGCTTCATTAAGGGCTCAAGTAAAAATAAGTTGGACAATATTACGCTCAGATTTAGGTCGGATTGGGCCGATTGTGAGGTTACAAAACCGCAGGACCAGCAGCGCTGATTTGAGGATTTTGTAACCTCACAATCGGCCCAAAACGGCCTGAAGATGAGATGGAAGATGTACAAGTTATTTTTACTTGAGCCCTAAGGTACTCTTACTTTATAGAGCAACTTACAACATGCACGTTTTTGCGTGTATGTTTCGGATAAGGGGTCTATATTATTGGGGAAGGCGAAATAGTTGTATGGAAGCAATAAATGCAATTTCTCAAAAGATGTGTTCTGATTGATCTTGAGGTGACCGGGCAAAACAGGATTGTTCATGCCGGGGCGCTTCGGGGTGACGCGGAATTCGAACAACGAAACGGGTTCGGAACTCCGCATGGACTGGCTGGACTTGACCGGTTCTGTAAGGGCGCGGAATTTATTCTGGGCCACAATATCCTGAACCACGACCTTCCTGTGCTGGCGTCCTGCAATCCGGACCTGGATCTGCTGAACCTGCCTGTAATAGACACTCTTTATCTCTCTCCTCTTGCGTTTCCTGAGAACCCGTATCACCGGCTGGTAAAAGACTATAAACTGGTTCGTGACAGCATTAATAATCCTGTTGCCGACGCCCGCCTTGCCGGTTCGGTATTCACGGACCAGTGGGAGAGCTTTTCAGGGCTCATCCAAAGACATCCCGATATCCCCGCATTTTATCATTATTGTTTTAACAGCGCATCTTCTGCAGGGAAGTTCCGTGACCACCACGGCACGGCAGCCGTGTTTGAAATAATGGGCGTAAAACCCGTCCGGTCGCAAAAGGATGCCTTTCAGATATTCAAGGATGCTGTCCGCGGCGCGGTCTGCCCGACTCAGTTTAAAAATACAATTCCTCAATATCTGTCCGATCCCGATGCTCGTCCCTGCCTGGCTTATTGCCTTGCATGGCTGATGATTGCCGGCGGGAATTCCGTCCTGCCTCCATGGGTGCGTTACCGGTTTCCCGATGTAGCGTTGATTTTGAAAAATTTTCGTGACAGGCCATGCACTGACGAAAGGTGCCAGTGGTGTTCCGATGTGCATAACCCGGTCAAACAGCTTCAGAAATATTTTCAATATGATGATTTCCGCAAGCTTCCTGACGGCAGAAATCTGCAAAAGAAAATTGTCTCCCAGGGAATGGCCGACACACCGCTTCTTGGAATACTTCCCACAGGTTTTGGAAAATCCA
>JAYEJK010000140.1:0-14814 GCA_034660535.1 Thermodesulfobacteriota bacterium
CTTCCGTTTATAATACCATCTTTCACACATTTTTCAGAACTGCATTTTGGACAAATAGCCATGAGACCTCCTGTGGTAAGTTGAGACCTCATGATAGCATAGCTATATTAAATTAACAATGCCAAAAGTATTATCTGCTCCTATTCAAACGGCGGATTTCCGAGGGCTTCATCCCAAAGCATTTTGCAAACACACGGGAAAAATGGCTTAAACTGCTGTACCCTACCTCGTATGCTGCTTCAGTGACACTCATCTCTCCATTATTAAGAAGACACATGGCCTTTTCCATGCGCAGCTTACGCAAATAGGCATAGGGAGGCATGCCGCATACCCTGGGAAAGATCTGTTTAAGCTTTGCAGAGCTCACCCCCACGCGGCCCGCCAGCTCATCTAAAGAAGGCGGGTGTTCAAGATTATTTTCAAGTATGGCGCGGGCCTTTCCGGTCTGCTCTCTGCCAAGGTGAGTGACAGGCTGACCGTTCTTTTCGGTCTTTCCATTCAACATGCAATTTATCAGTTCCATAATTCTGGCCATAAAGAAAAAATTCGGAGCCGCGCCGTGCGAGGAGGGATCCAGTATCTGCTTGATATTAAAATTAATGACCGGAGTAATCGGTCTGATTTGATTAAGAATCTTCCGGTCTTTTACTAAATTTTGCAGCTCTGCCGTCACCCCATTTTCTCCTAAAATATTTAGAAAAAATTTATAAGGAAAAAGAATCCGCAGGATTTGAGCCCGCTTGCCGACCGGATATCCAAGACTGTATCGGCCCTTATAGATGTAATTCGCATTGCAGGTATGAGCAAACAGGCGATGTCGGCTGGTACTGCCGTTTTCCGTAACGATCAGATCCAGCTCACCTGTCAGGCAATACAGAAACATAATCATTTTTTTGCCGCAAAATTGATGGCACAAAGAACAATCCTGATCCGGCATGCAAAAGTCCCGGCAGGATATTTCCATATTGCTGTTTGACCAGATGCAATTGAAGTTATTGGAATTTTTCAGGCAACTGTTTCGCTTGCCAGGCACTGCCTTATCCATTATGTGCCTTCCCTCCTATTCAACCTCGAAGGTTAATGCTGCGACTTCTCCTCAAAACAAAAAAAGCGTAACTCAGATATTTGTTATCCAAGTTACGCCTTCACTTTCTCTGCGCCCAAATAATGGCCAAAAACCGTAAGACACTCCTTATAGAAATTTAACACTCTAACTTAATTAGTAATTACTAATAATCTAAAGCGGAAACGATGTCAAGATTTTTTATAAAAAATCTGAAACCTGGTTGAATGCATCTATTGTCAATTGTTTGAAGCGATGGCCCATGTTTTTAAAATGCCCGGATACTTATGATGTGTGTAAATACATATTATGGATAGCCGAACGGTCATCAAAAAGCTTAAACAAGACGGATGGTCCAAAGTTGATCAGGAAGGCAGAGTAACCGTTCCACACCCGAGAAAAGATTTCCCGATTGACACTTTAGGTGACCTCTGTATGCGCACTCCTTGAGAAAATTTACAAAGTCTGCCCATGACGCCCTTGCTTCTTTTTGTATTATGGGCTATATATAGCCCATAATTAACCATAAGGGTCTAAATATGTCACCAAAGCAGCGAGTCCAAAATAGTCTCCCGCCTGATGCCGCTACAATCATCTCACAATTGGGGGAACGGATCAGAATTGCCAGGAAGCGACGTGCTGTCACGATGGAAAATATGGCTTCCCGCATGTTCGTCACCAGAAAGACTCTGGCCCGTTTGGAGAACGGCGACCCCGGCGTATCGCTCGCGGTGTTTACCTCAGCTCTCTGGGTGCTGGGACTTGAGAAAGACCTTCATGAAATCGCCGTGCCTGAACATGATAAAGTAGGAATCTACCGGGAACGGCAGCGCCTGCCGAAGAGGGTACGCCCAACCAAAGGCAAGGATGAGCTGGATTTTTAATCTCGGAGTGTAAGGATGGCACAGAGAAAAATTACTGTATTCATATACCTGCCCAACGAGACGGTGGCGGTTCCAGCCGGCATCTTCTCCCACGATGCAGATGCCGGTATCGGGAGTTTCTCGTATGGTCGAAGGTACGTGGAACGGATCAATGCTCTGCCGGTGGACCCCATTGCTTTACCCATCGGACCGAGCCCTGGTGAGGTGATAAGCAATGGCGGAATCTATGGGGCGTTTCGAGACGCCTCCCCGGATTACTGGGGAAGATTGATCATTGCCACGGAGGCCAAGGTTCCGCCGGAAGCCATTTCCGAGCTTGATTTTCTTTTGGCGTCAAACGCCACGCGGGTCGGCAATTTAGACTTTCGTTTATCTCCTGATGATCCCGAACCCGACCTTAAGCCCCCCCATTTCAACCAATTGGCTGATGTCATTCTCGCCGCCGAAAAAATAGAGATGGGTGAACAGACGGAAGATCATCTTTTGCAGCTTCTCCGCCAAGGAACCAGTATGGGGGGAGCGCGGCCCAAATGCACCGTGGAGTGGAATAAGGCATTGTGGATCGCTAAATTCTCTGCCCATGGGGATACCCTTAATATCCCTCGTATAAAAGGAAGGGAATTTAACAAATTTTCTTATATTTTCTTCCCAATTTTAGAAAATGTGGAAAAAGGATTCGGACTTGATAGGCAGATACTAAACGCAATATAAGGGTGTATATAGTGAAATGGTGGAATAATGAATATTGGATTTTGGGAAAACGGGACAGTGGGTTATAAGATTTCCGAGACGTTAAATTATTATTCCATTTTTTATTATTTCAGAGAGAAAACCGCTGTCATCGTGATTTTTTTCAAAGAGGATTGGTTCAATTCTGTCATCAATCTCTCTTCTGATTTTCCACAATAAAGGGCGAGTAGAGAAATAGTCACCTTGAACCTCGTCTACAACTATGGCTACATCCACATCACTATCTTCGTGAGCAGTACCTTTTGCATGAGATCCAAAGAGAATCAACTCGTAATCGTTCAGAGGGGTCCCATATTTTGCAGATTCCTTAAGAGTGTAATCGTTCTCAGGCGCTCCATATGGGCGCTAGCAGTTCGGCTCACCATATAGGTAATATGTGAGACGGGCTGATCGCGTTCAGATGGAGGGCCTGTGAACGATTACATCAACTCATTAAATTTCATTTGCTTTGCTAGGAGTTTTTTATATCTTTTAAGCTTTTCTATAATTTCCGCATTATCCATTCTCGTAATTCCTGTGCATTTTTTAAAATCTCAGCACATCTTTCGTAACCGTTCAGAGGGGCCCCATATTTTGCAGACTCCTTAAGAATGTAATCGTTCTCAGGCGCTCCATATGGGCGCTAGCAGTTCGGCTCACCATATAAGTAATATGTGAGCCGGGCTGATCGCACCCCAAGGGCACTTCCGTTGGGCGCGTTCAGATGGAGGGCCTGTGAACGATTACGATAATTGTTACTTTAATAGGTTGAGTCTACCATGACTTGCGCAGAAGAAGAAAGAATATCTTTTATTATCAGACCCAAAACGGTAGCGAGGTTGATTTTATTACGGCTGGCGGCTATGACGACGACAACCTGATCCGGGTTTGTCACGATATGCAGCATATTGAGACTATAGACAGGGAGAAAAGAGCGTTGATAAAGGGGATAATGGAACCGGCTATCACATCCTCTTTTTTTGAGACATCTCTTCTAAAATCAGAAACCTCGAAACTCAATTAATCCCCCCTTTTCGGAAAGGAGGACTTTCCATTTTTCTCCTCTTTTGCGAGGAGACGCTTGGGAGGCAGGGGGGATTAATTCAGCTTCGAGACCTCTATAAAAAAAGGCGTAACCAGATTGCTCACCACAATCCAAGTTACGCCTTCACTTTCTCCTGCCTGATGCAGGGACCGTAAGCCGTTCCTTTTTTTATTTAAAAAGTAGATTCTAATAAATTATTAAAGCTCTAATCAATTTAGATGTAACTAATACCAGACCCGAAAAAACATGTCAAACTTTTTTTAGGCGCTTAAAAATTACGGCAAGAAAATTTTTACGCCATATCTCCTCCCAGGCCGTAACGAATTCCTTCCTTAATAAATAATTTCAATGGGATAGAAAGATGTGCGTCAGTGCCTGGGTCGCTTGAAGTATGATACCCCTGATAAAAAAACTTGAAATTATTTTTTGACATATTTTAAAAAAATCTTGACATAGAAACTTCCGGTTGTTAGATTTTACTAAATTAATTAGATATGTCAATCTGTGAGCGGATGTCTTACGGTTCCCCGACCTTGAAATCTGTTTAAAATTTATTTTTGAGCGAACCCTAAGGCCGGGTAAAAGTGAAGGCGTAACTCAACGTCAAACGACGAATAGAGTTACGCCTTTTTTTGGTTATAACCGCGCGCGGTTATAACCAAGGGCCTGACAAAAAAACAAGGTAAGAATTCACTACATTTTAACCAGACCAGTCAACGACTTGAGGACTTGCAAAGCAAGATGAATATCCAAAAAACAAATATAAACCCGTTTTCTTATCATTATATTAAGAGGGTCAACCGAGATTGGGAGTTTGATTTTGCAAAATGGTGGGATCCACAGAGCTTCAATTGGACCTATAGCAGTTTCCTGGCAAGATATTGCAGCAATTATTTTGAGATATGGTGGGACCCGCAGAGTTTCAACTGGCGGTCGTGCGCCGCCCTGACGCGCCACTGCCGGCGATATTTCACGACATGGTGGGACCCGGAAAAATTTGACTGGAACACAAGGGCCGTAAAATTGTTAATAAAAAATTACGGCGCTTTTCTTAATACATGGTGGGACCCTCTCAGGTTCCCGTGGAAAACCCATGCAGGATACCTTATCAAAAAACTCCCCGATCAATTTGAAACATGGTGGAACGAAGAAAAATTTCCATGGGGCGTAATGCATTGCAATATGCCTGTTGAACATATGCTCGTCAAATACTGCGGCAAGTACTTTCCTGTCTGGTATTATTCCGAGTGCTTTCATTTATCAGAACCAATATGCGACTTGCTGAAAGCGGAATGCGGCGATTTCAAGGATCTATGGGCAAAGGATTATTTTTTATACAGGCTTTCAAAATAGAATCATGAACAAATTCCAAGATGAACAAAACATAATTGATCGGGTTGTTTCAGGACTTCTGCGTGATCCGAACGGACTTCCAATCGGACTTGAGCTGCTGAACAAAGATATCATTTTTCTCGATTTACCCGAGGATATCCCCGCCTTTAAGACCAAGGACACAATCTATTTAAACAGAACAAGCCGGTTCATTAAGACCAGGGACTTTGAAGAGTCTGTTACCTTTCTCATGCTGCATGAAGCCTTGCACACGCTTTGTTTTCACGACCGCAGACTCAAATCTAAAGATCCCGCGCTATGGGGAATGGCTACCGACTACATGGTAGACGCATTTATTGTTTATTTAAGAGACTTTCTGAGCAAGGAACTTGTCAAATACGACCCACGCCGGATTTTTACAGGCAAGGACCCCTTTCTTTACGACCCGCAATACATGGGCATGCTTGAAGAAGACATTTACGAAGACCTGAACAAGACATCCGAAGTGATCTCAAGTGTGACAAAAGAGATGCTGACGGATGTTGATGAAAAGCAGCAAAAAAGCAAACAAGATCTCGAAGGCATGCCAAGACTGATCCTATCAAATATCAGCCGCAAAAAAGAACGGATTCAGCGAAGCGATGTAGAGGTTTTGCCTAATACCGGGGGGGGCAAATCAGACAAGCAGGGCCAATTTCCTGATAAAAACAAAAGTGAAGAAAAAGGCATAAAAAGAAAAGCTGGCCAGGAATCCCCTCTGGCTCCGCAATTAAACCAGGAGGATGACGATAAACCGGAGATACAGGCGGACAAACATACCCACCTTGCAAAAAGTATGTTTGAGATAATTATTAAAGGTCACGGCACAACGGAGTCAAAGCGTTTTCTGGAACTGCTGTCCGGTGTTAAGACAGACTGGAAACTCATCCTTAAAGATTCATTGAACAGGGCGCTGGATAGATCGGCTGAACTTACATGGGGTAAGCCGAGGCTCGCATGGCTCGTCAACAACAACGTTTTGCCGTATCTGCCGGATTATGCGGATGAGCCGAAACGCGGAACTTTAGTCGTCAGTATTGATGAATCAGCGTCAGTCTCCGACCGCAACGTATCCATGGCTATAGATATAGTCTGCCAGTCAAAAGACAGATATAAAAAGGTTTTTGTCATCAAGCACGATATAGATGTCAACTGGACGGGAGAATATGAAACTATAGGAAATGACGACATAAAAGAGCTGATAAAAAGAAAACACTGCGGCGGCACATCGCACAAAAACGTCTTTAAGACAATAATGCGTTATGCAAAGGCGGGAGAGGGGAATCAAATTTCCGCATACATAGGAATCACTGATATGGAATCGGACATATTTCAGGCCCAGGATCTGCTTCCTCTCCGGCTGCCGAGAATATACCTTGCCTGCGGCAGAAAACTCCCGCAAGGGATCATCGGAAAAATCATAAATTTTATGTAAGCGTTCACAGGCGAACCATAAGGAGATGAAATGGAAACAAGTTTGAACATGAATAAAGTGGTCGATTTTATTACACGCTGCGTTTCGCTTCAGCTCAGCTCAAATCGAAACGGAAATCTCACTTCCATACCGTGGCTGTCAGGTCAGCCGGGCATCGGCAAATCAGAGGTTATCCGCCAGATATGCCGTGACAAGGGCTGGGGACTGAGAGTGGTGTATCTGGCCACGATCATGCTGGAACAGATTACAGGACTGCCGGCAATAGGAAAGGACAAAGACAAAGAGTCTGAGTTCATAAGGTGGTCAAGACCTGAGATCTTTAACCTTGAAAAGCTCCAGGTTGAGCCGAAAGAGAGCGAATCTCCGATTGTATTGCTGTTAGACGACGCGCATTTGTGCAACCGCCAGACCCAGGCATATCTGTTTCAGCTTTTGACATACAGATCGATTCATGATCATAAGCTGCATGGCAACGTTGCGCTTGTTCTGGCCGGAAACAGAGGAAAGGATAAGGCAGGTTTTCAGGAGATTCTGGCGCCTGTTGCAAACCGTATATTTTTCATTAATCTTCATGCCGATCTTGATCAGTGGATGGAGTGTTTTGCAATAAAAAACAATATCAGAAGCGAAATTATTTCCTTTCTGCAGCATTACCCGGAATATCTTGTGGGAAAACCAATGGAATCGGCCGCCTGGGC
Organism: Thermodesulfobacteriota bacterium; assembly: GCA_034660535.1. Lineage (GTDB taxonomy): Bacteria > Desulfobacterota > Desulfobulbia > Desulfobulbales > DAOVYS01 > DAOVYS01. The sequence continues at coordinate 7,226 of JAYEJK010000140.1, forward strand.
ATCCCCAAGGTCCTGGACATACGCATCAATCAATATAGACTCTTTTGGGGAAACATTGGCCGATAATACCCTGTTTACTATCTTGTCCGGCCATGTGGGAATCGAAGCGACAACAAAGTTTATCGAATATCATGAGCTTTACGCCAAGTGGAACGCGGCTGCCATTCTAAACGAAAATAAACCGGCCGAGATTGAAACCCTGTCCAAGATCGAATCTTATGCTCTTTTAAGCTCCTGTGCCGCCTTCCTGCTGAAATCCTTCAGGGAGAACGGTTTCAAGCTGAACGAATTAATGGAGCATCTGATCACAAATTTTGAATCAATTCTGGCTGAAATGATCCGCGTGAGCAAAGAGATTGTTCCGCTCGGTCTAAAATTGATCCTTCTTGGAGAGAGAAACGAAACCGGCAAGAACGTCATTATCGAAAGACTGATTGCAGACAAAAAGGTTGTCCGTGAACTTTTTGATATCGTCTGACCCGCGGCGCAAGGGTTCGCCCAAAGGCACAAGCTGAAAATTTGTAATCGTTCAGAGGCGCCCCATATTTTGCAGACTCCTTAAGAATGTAATCGTTCTCAGGCGCTCCATATGGGCGCTAGCAGTTCGGCTCACTATATAAGTAATATGTGAGCCGGGCTGATCGCACCCCAAGGGCACTTCCGTTGGGCGCGTTCAGATGGAGGGCCTGTGAACGATTACGAAAATTTTGCCCATAACCCCGTCAATAAGAAGATGAGAGGTCGAAAATGATTACAACACAGGTGGAACTCTATGTAAAAAAGGAATTCAGTATAGGGCTACGAGAATTTATCAAAGAGAAAATAGAGGTGGAAAACCTTTACGACTATGAGATTGCCGGCATCATCAACGCAGATAGTTCGTTGATCGGGAAGTTGAGAAAAAACTTTGGAATTAAGAGGGCCGCGGTGTTTCCAAGGCAGTTTGAGCGGAAATACGGTGAGAGCGCTGTAGAGAGATTCAAGAAAATTATAGAGGAGCCGGACAAATGCCTGGCCGATGTGGCCAGGCATTTCGGGTTTTGCAGAGAATACGCACGGCAGGCGTATGAGAAAATCTACGGATTCCCCTATACCGAAACCTACCGGGGCAAGCTGGCGGAAAAAAAGCGGATGCTGCTTGACAGCAGGATAAAATCCAAACGTGTCAAGTCATTGATTGAGGTCGGAAAAAAAATGGAATCCAAAGGCCTGACCGTACATCTCAGGATTCTGAAACATGTACATGAGATATGGACAAACGGTTACAAGCTTGTCGTGAGGAGCACCTCAACGCCCGTGATGATCGGAAGGAAACGATATTTCCGTATCGGTTACAAAATCAACTCCGATTATAATTTCATCATCTGTGTATGCAAAGACAACGAAAACACCATCCATTACGTTATTCCACGGCATGCATTGCCAAAATCCGGCATCTATCTTATTCCGGAAGCAGGGCTTGGTGAAAGCAAATACAGCCCGTTCAAAGAGGCATGGCATCTGTTAGCCCATAAAATCTAGCCGGCTGCGCTGGAGGCTTTTAGTACCTTAGCGGTTATTTTCTTGTTTTTTATACCCCTCAAGGGGGTACTGAAAATAGTCCGGGACCTTTAAAAATTTCCGGTTTATCCGGGTTAGACTGAAGGTAGAAGGCTGAAGGGACAACTCTCAAACGGTTACGGAGAATGAGATAACATGACCGAAGGAATATTACTTTTCTTGCTGACGCTGGTTGCATTCCTGATTCTTTATGTCATTTTCCTTTTCCTGAAGCGAGAATGGACTTTGCCCAAGACCCAAGGCACAGCCGTCTGTGGAGGCTTACTCTCCGGTATGTTCGCCGGTTTTTTTGGTGTCGGTGGTGCGGTTCGTGGCGCTTTTCTCACTGCGTTCAATCTGCGCAAAGAAGTGTATATCTTCACTTCCGGTTTGATTGCGCTGTTCATCGATGTAACTCGCGTATCGCGGTACGTTTGGGGCGGAACACGTCTGGAAGAAAACCTGCTCTACGCACTAGCCGCCTGCATCCCGATTTCCTTTCTCGGCGCCTATGCCGCGAAAAAATCGCTGGACAGATTGCCGCAGAAATTCTTTCGCGTCTTGGTCGGGATTTTTCTTGCTATAGTCGGAATCAAGCTTCTAGCGTGGTCGTAAACAGAATAAAGTGACTTTGAAGAATTCTCGCACCTTTTGAGACAGCCGATAAGGGCTTATCGAATATCCAGGTTCATTAAAAAGGACTTGACATCGATCTGTTTCCACTGTATTAGAAATCCCTAAATTATTTTGCTGGATAAAACTTGTTAAGGAGTGTCTTACGGTCTTCGGCTTATAAAAAAGCGCGGAGAAAGTGAGGGCGCAACTTGGGCTGTGGTACAAGGCCAAGTTGCGCTTTTTTTTTGTCGCGGAGGATCTGGATGAGTTGTAAACGATTTCATAATATAACCTTTCTTGTCTTGCCTGTTCTGTTTCTGGTTTCTGCTATGCATGTGCAGTCCATGGCCGGGACAGAGACGGACGAAATCCAGGAAACGGTTGTGGAAGCAATCGAAGTCCGCCGGGAAACACAAAAAAAAGAAGATGCATGGGCCGGGACCAGAGCGGAACTCACGGCACGCTACCGGTCTTTGAAAGCGAATCGGGAACACCTTGAAAAGTTCAAATTCAAAACCGAACAGGCCCTGACGGCCCAGAAGGTCCGGCTTGCAGAGTATGAGCGAAGAATCAGAGAAACGGCGCGGATCAAAGAGGAGTTGGAATACTACCTGGAATCCGTGACCGTGAACCTTGAGGAATTTATCAATAAGGACCTCCCCTTTCTGCCGGAGGAACGAAGCATCCGGCTTTCCTCGATCAAAGAGACCCTGGCACGACCGGACAACACGGTCGCCGAAAAGTACCGTATGGTCATGGAGGCCATTCAGGTAGAAACCGAATACGGCCGCACCGTGGAGGTCTACCAGGATACCGTGGATCTGGATGGTCAGTCCGTGCTGGTGGATATCCTGAGGCTGGGGCGGCTGTCGCTCTTTTGCCGTACGCCGGACGGCAAAAAGACAGGGCACTATGATCAAGCAGCACAAGGATGGGCGGTTCTCCCTTCCGCATATTGCCGTGAGATAAGCAAGGCCGTGGAGATGGCAAGTCGCCGGCGGACTATTGACATGGTCAGGCTGCCTGTTGGAAGGATCGTCCCATGAAAATTTCCCTGGTACTGATGTTAATGCTCATTTTAGCATATCCTGCCAATGGACAGGATATGCGGGCTGTCTCAAAAAAGGCAATGGCCGACTATGAGGCGGCATTGACTGAAGCGCAGGCCGGCGAACAGCGCATCCTCGAAGACCGTATATCCCTTGAAAAAGAGATTGCCCGGATGGAGTCCGCGGTAAAGAAACTGAACTCTGATATCGAGTTCATGCAGAATGAACTCAACAGGCTGAGAGAAAAAGAGACCGAACTCTCTCGTAAGCAATCAGATGACGAGATGCAGATGCGTGAACTCGCCGGCACCGTGCGCGTGGTTGCCCGGGATCTTGAAACGATCATAACGGAGTCTCAATTTACGGCCCGCTTTTCCGAACGGCCTGATCTGCTCAAGCCGATCCTGGACAAAGACCGTTTTCCGGGAATGGATGATTTTGAAATCATTACCGATCTTTTTTTCCAGGAGATGGCCCTTTCCGGTGAGGTGGGTCTGCGGAGAGGGGCCTTTGTGGACTGTTCAGGGACTGAGCAGACCGGAGATATTTTGACCATCGGCAAGTTCACGGCTGCCTACACAACCGGCAAGGAAACAGGATTTTTAAGCTATTCAGAAGGAAGTCATCGTTTTTTCGCCCTTTCGGCCCTCCCATCATGGCCTGTCCAAAGGAATCTGAAAAAATATATGCAAGGCGAAACAGATGATGTCACCCTCGATTTTTCCGGTGGCGCGGCCCTCAGACAGATAACGCACAGATCTAGTTTAGTGGATCAGATCAAAAACGGCGGGCCTATAGTCTGGCCTATCCTGATCATAGGTCTTGTCGCTTTTATTCTGGTAATAGAGCGGGCTGTTTTTTTAAAGGGTGTTCACGCCAACGCCGACCGCGTGATGGGGAAAGTCAATGAACTGGCCCTGGAAGGAAGATGGAGAGAATGTGATGACATGGTAAAGGACGAGAAAGGCCGGCCTGTTTACAATGTCTTAAAGGCTGGACTGCGGGCCAGAGGTGAAGAGAGGGAGACACTGGAAAGTGTGCTGCAGGAAGGAATCTTAAAGGAGCTTCCACGCCTGGAGCGATTTTTGCCTACCCTTAATATTATGGGAGCAATTGCGCCTTTGCTCGGACTTCTCGGCACGGTGACAGGCATGATCGGAACGTTTCACGTTATTACCCTTTACGGCACAGGTGATCCGCGCATGATGTCCGGCGGCATTTCCGAGGCGCTGGTCACGACAATGCTCGGTCTTGCTGTTGCCATCCCGATAATGCTCATGCACACATTCCTGAGCCGGCGTGTGGAGCATATAGTAGGAGACATGGAGGAAAAGGCGGTAGCCTTGACTAACATCATCCACAGGGAAATAACCTTTATCGAGTAATCGTTCACAGGCCCTCCATCTGAACGCGCCCAACGGAAGTGCCCTTGGGGTGCGATCAGCCCGTCTCACATATTACTTAATATAGTGAGCCGAACTGCTAGCGCCCATATGGAGCGCCTGAGAACGATTACATTCTTAAGGAATTTGCAAAATATGGGGCTCCTCTGAACGGTTACCCTTTATCGAGTAAATGTACAAATGTATTTTATTGCAGACGCTTATGAGTACCTTCATCCAGGCGGTGCGGTGATGATCCCACTCATCCTGACATCTCTCTGGATGTGGGCGCTTATAGTCGATCGGATGATCTATTTCCGTCGCATAGGTAGAAATGACGTTGATTTGAAACAGGCGGTAGAGATGCTTGACCGTGATCTCGCGCCAAAGACTTCAAACGGACTCCGATCACGGCTCATGGCGAATTTCCTCAAAGAACGTACGGGTAGCAGGGAAGTCGACCTGGGCATCCTTGATTTGTGTGTAATCCGACAGCGGCCATATATTACGCGCTATCTTGCGGTTATAGGTGTGCTTGCCGCCATAGCGCCGTTGTTCGGCCTCCTGGGGACAGTGACCGGGATGGTCGCCACATTTGAGGTAATAGCTCTATTCGGCACCGGCAATGCCAAGGCAATGGCAGGAGGAATTTCCGAGGCCCTGATTACCACTCAAAGCGGATTGCTGGTGGCTATCCCGGGCCTGTTTATGAGCGCTTTTCTCATGCGTCGCGCCAGGGGCATACAGAGTCGTCTCGATGAACTCGTCATGACGCTTAAAAGAAAAATTTGAACAGAAAAAAACATGATCAATGTACGTCAATCTTACCGCGGAACAAATAAAACCGCTGACATTAATATGGCCCCGCTTATCGACCTGGTTTTCCTTTTGTTGATTTTTTTCATGGTCACAACCAGCTTTGTAAAGGAAACAGGAATCGATGTTCACCGTCCAATGGCCTCCACCGCAACGCTCAAGGAAAAGGGAAGCATCCTTATCGGAGTGTCCGCCGATGGACGGATTTTTCTGGAAAAAAAGCAGATCGACGTTCGAAGCGTTCGGGCCCATGTTGAACGATGTGTTGCGGAGAATCCGGAAGGGGCGGTGGTTATTGTGGCCGACAAGACAAGCCATACCGGCGTTGTAATCAAGGTCATGGATCAGTGCCGACTGGCCGGAGCCCGGAATGTGAGTATAGCTGCATCAAAACCGGACGGAGAAAGGTGATGCCGGTTGCAATCCGCAATCTCATTGCCCCTGGGGTTGCCTTGATGGTCAATATCTTCTTGTTTGCTCTCCTCCCTCTTTTTGTACAAAGCGACTTGAGTAAAAACGATCTTGAAACCATCGTCCCTGTGCATTGGGTGGAGATAAACCCCGAGGAGCCGCCGCCGGAAAAAGAAAAAAAACCGCCTGAGAAGACTCCTCCCGAAAAGGTCATCCCCACAATCAGCATGCAGCATAATACACCGGAAAAACCACAAATTGAGATGGAGATGCCCAGGCTCAGCTTTGAGATCAATCCTAAGCTGGCAATGGGTATACCGATAGCGCCGCCTGCCGTATTAAAAAATATTTATGACCATGGAGAGGTAGATCGGATGCCCATGGCGGTTTTCAAGATGAAGCCCATCTATCCGTACCGCGCCAAGCGACTTAATATCACCGGGAAAGTGGATGTCAAATTCCTGGTCGATGAAAAAGGTTATGTGAGCAGCATCAAGATCCTCAAGTCAATCCCGTCCGGGATTTTTGATGAAAGCGTACGCAAGGCCCTTGCATCATGGAGGTTTTCTCCGGGTGAGTTCGACGGCCGGGCCGTCTCTGCCTGGGTGGTCACTACTATTGAATTTGACCTGGAGGGGGTGTGACGTGGGATTAATGATTGATGATCGGCAATTGGCGATTGAAGATTTGGAATAGAGAGGAGTGTGGTGATGAGAAATTTTTTGTTTTTGGCGCTCGGCTTTGAGCTTCTGGTTCTACTTTTTTCCCCTTCGCAGGCGGCAAGCGAACCGCCGAGGCTGACGCCGGCGGTTCAGAAGATTGTTTATGAGGCCCAGCAGGCAATTGAAAAAAAGGAGTACGTGAAAGCGGAGGGATGTCTCAAAAAATTTATTGAGAAAAACCGGAAAAGACCGCACTATCTCGTGGAATTCACGCTGGGCAATGTCCTTACCATGTCCGGCAGAGACAAGGATGCCGTTTTTCATTATCGCGCTGCCGCGAATTTATATCCCGGCTTTGTTGCCGCCTGGCAGAACATGGGGAAGATCTATTTTGACCTGAAACAGTATGACAAAGCTGGAAATTGCCTCTTAAATGCCTTTGAACTCAATGAAAAAAAGGACCCCTCTCTGCTTTACTATGCGGCTGTTTCCTATATCATGGCGGAAAAGGGAGACAAGGCCCTGCCTCATCTGGAGTATCTCTCATCAGGTGAAGCAGGAGATCCCAAAATAGAATGGATCGAGGCGTTACTAAAGGTATGTATGGATCTTCAGCTCAATGAAAGGGCGTTTGACGTAATCCACACGCTGCTTGACAAAAACGGACACGACCCCCGTTGGTGGAAAATCCTGGCCCAGTTTCATTTGCAGCAAAACGATTACAAAGACGCTGCTTCCGCGTTGACTGTACACTCATACCTGACTGTCGCAAATCTGAAAGACCTCATGCTGCTCGGTGATCTCAACAGCGTGATCGGCGTGCCGCGGAAGGCAGCGGAATATTACAAAAAAGCCCTGGTCATGGAGAACAGCCCTTCCAACCATGAGAAACTTGCCTCGGCTCATATCGCCGCACACAGCCCGGCAAAGGCCGTAGAAGTACTGGAGACCGCATTAAAGCAAAAGCCGACCTCGGCGCTCTGGTTCATGATGGGCCGGGTGCTTTACGAAAAAGAGGATTATGACAGGGCGTATGATGCCTTTGGCCACAGCGTAAAGCATAATCCGAAAATGGGGCGGGCGCATTTGATGATGGGCTATTGCGCGTTGCAGGC
>JAYEJK010000141.1:0-3878 GCA_034660535.1 Thermodesulfobacteriota bacterium
CTGGACTATTTTCAGTACCCCCATAAGGGGTATAAGTACCTTGCCCTGTAAGCGTTCACAGGCGTTGGGATGTACGTGATCAAGGCAATCAACTATATATTATAGCCCCACTATGCCGGCAGCCTTGGTCGAATGCAGGTAAGCGAGCCTGCGAGACTCCGGAGGATGCTGTGCCTGTGATTGCTTACAAAATGTCAGGGTCGGGACGTGGCTCAGTCTGGTAGAGCACAGCGTTCGGGACGCTGGGGTCGGAGGTTCGAATCCTCTCGTCCCGACCATTTGACTTGTTCCCACGCTCTTGCGTGGGAATGCATACCTGCCTCACCATTGCACACATACCAGTGGATTCTTCCTGTAGAGAAAAAAATTGCTTATCCGTATTGAATTCTCTCAACGGTTTTCATGAAATAATCATTCGACCATAAATCAAGTGTCGCCTTTTCCCTGTCGTTTAAAAAAGGGGCAATATCAATTTTAGTGCCTTAGTGGTAATTTTCTTGTTTTTTGTGGCAGAAAAACTCTGAAGTTATATGTGACGCCTGCGGTTTCGTGAATATCAAACCGACTAAATCTGCAACACATTTCGGATCGGAATTACCCAAGTTATTTCTTTCCAGACCCTAAAGCCTGAAGAGATTAAATTCCTCAGAAAAAATTTGCATCTGAAGGCAAAAGAGCTGGCGGTCTTGCTGGGTGTTACCATCTCCACTGTTTCGAGATGGGAGAACGGGAGAAAAAGAATCGGCGAAGCACATGACAGGCTGCTGAGGTCAATTTACATGATGTATGCTTCAGAACAAGCAAATCATATGATTTGTGGCGGTGTCCTCAATATGTTTAAAGAGTTGCCTGCCAATAGAAAAAAAATTGAACATTCCAAGGAACTTGTTCTTAACCCTCAAGAATGGCTGAATTGTCTTCCTGATTGTTGCCCGGCTTGATCCGGACAAATCCTATCCAACATGAAGCGGTATCCACTACCAAGTGGTTGCCGCTTTTTTTGTTGGTAAGACGTGGGTGGAATGTGCCCCTAAGGTGGGAAATACGGGTGGAATTTTCGACAAAATAAAAAAAGGGAGTCAACCAAATTGGCTAACTCCCTGTTTTTACTGGCGGGGCCGACGAGACTCGAACTCGCGACCTCCGGCGTGACAGGCCGGCATTCTAACCAAACTGAACTACGACCCCGCTAAGGCGTTAAAAATGTGGTGGGCGGAACAGGGCTTGAACCTGTGACCCCCGGCTTGTAAGGCCGGTGCTCTCCCAGCTGAGCTACCCGCCCAAAAAATAGATTTAATAACAATATCCCCTTGGTTAGTCAAGGAAATTCAATTAGTGAGCGTAACTATTCGGCATCAAGCCAAATATTTACTAGTGAGCCGCAATATTGTTGGCAGTCATTTGGATTTCCGGACAATATGTCTCCATCGGAACGTCACTGAATAACGACTTACCTTCCTTCAAAACAAGAGCCTTTTCCAGGACTTCATCCATGTGGTCCACAAATTCAATGTTCAGGCTCTTTCTAACCCTCGGTGAAACCTCCTCAAGGTTACGATTGTTCTCTTTTGGAATCAGTACGTGACTGATATTCCCGCGCCGTGCCGCAAGCAGTTTTTCAGTCAGTCCGCCGATGGGAAGCACATGGCCCCGCAGAGTGATTTCGCCTGTCATGGCAAGGTCCTTGCGAACCGGAATCCCGAGAAGCGCTGAAACTATGGAAGTAACCATTGTAATTCCAGCTGACGGACCGTCCTTTGGAATGGCGCCCTCAGGTATATGAACGTGTATATCGATCTGCTGATAAAAATCGGGTAAAAGCCCCAGACGACCGGCCCTGGATCGCACGTAACTAAGCGCGGCCTTAGCTGATTCCTGCATTACTTCGCCCAGTTTGCCGGTTACGGTGAGTTTACCCTTGCCTGGCATAAGAAGGGTCTCGATCTGCAGTAATTCACCGCCGACTTCGGTCCAGGCAAGTCCGGTGGTCAGCCCAATCCTGTTGACCTCTTCAGCCAGTCCAAAACGAAATTTCGCCACACCGAGATACTTGCTTACGGTGGCAGCGGATACCCGGTACTTCTTGTCCTTCTTTTTTCTTTTTAACCGATCCCTTGCGATCTTCCGGAAAATAGAGGCAATGCTCCTTTCCAGGTTACGCACCCCCGCCTCCCTGGTATAACACCTCACCAGCTCCATCATGGCTCCATCGTTTATGATGATGTCGCCTTTTGCAAAGCCGTTTTCCTCAAGCTGCTTTGGAATCAGAAAACCCTGGGCAATTTTGAGTTTGTCTTCTTCAGTATAACCGTTCAGTGTGATAATCTCCATCCTGTCCCGCAAAGGCAATGGAATGGAATGAAGGCTGTTGGCAGTGGTAATGAAAAACACGTCGGAAAGATCATAATCCAGATCAAGATAATGATCATTGAATGCAGTATTCTGCTCAGGATCCAGGACTTCCAGAAGTGCGGATGCCGGGTCGCCTCTAAAATCCATGCTCATTTTATCTACTTCATCAAGACAGAAAACCGGATTATTGACCTTGATCTTCTGTAAGGACTGCAGGATCTTGCCCGGCAATGCCCCGATATAGGTCCGTCGATGTCCGCGAATCTCAGCCTCATCCCGGACCCCTCCAAGAGATAGGCGTACGAATTCCCTGGGCATTGCCCTGGCAACAGACTTGCTCAATGATGTCTTACCAACGCCTGGAGGGCCTACAAGACAGAGAATCGGTCCTTTTATCTTCTTCACCTGGGCCTGGACAGCCAGATACTCCAGAATACGCTCCTTGGGCTTCAACAGTCCGTAATGATCTTCTTCCAGAATCGTTTCGGCCTTGAGAATATCAATTTTGCTCTTTGACTTGTCAAGCCAGGGCAGGTTCAGAATGCAGTCTATGTAATTTCGTACAACAGTTGCCTCGGCTGACATGGGCTGCATCATCTTGAGTTTCTTGAACTCCTGGCTCACCTTTGCCTTGGCGGCCTTGGGCAGGTTTTTCTTATTTATAGCCTGCTCAAGCTCAGCCATGTCGGAAAGGGCATCCTCCTGCCCTCCACCGATCTCCTTCTGGATTGCGCGCATCTGCTCTGAAAGATAGTATTCCCTCTGGGTCTTTTCCATCTTCTTCTTGACCCGGGACCTTATACGCTCTTCCAGGTTGGCGATGTCTTTTTCTTTATGAATCAGTTCAAGGACCAATTCAAGGCGCTCTATCACGGAAACCGTGTTTAAGACGCGCTGCTTCTCTTGTACCTTTAGCGGGAGATGAGAGGTCAACACATCAATAAACTTTCCAGGATCTTTGATCCTGGAAAGAGACTTGACCACCTCTTTTGGGATCTTCTTGACGTGCTTGGCGTACTCCTGGAACGTGGAGAGTATCTCCCGTATATAGGCCACAGCCTGAGTTCCGCTGATCCGGACCTCGGAATATTCATCCACTTTCACAATAAAAAAATCAGGATTCGGCAAAAAATCCGTAATATTAGCGCGCTTCTGCCCCTCTACAAGCGCTTTAATAGTGCCGTCCGGCAACCGAAGCAACTGCAGCACTGTGGCAACTGTCCCGATCTCGTAAACCCCATTTTTATCAGGATCATCTACGGAAGCATCCTTCTGTGTAGTTAAAAAAATCCTGGTCCGGTTGTCCATGGCGAATTCAAGGGACTTGATGGATTTCGTCCGGCCCACAACGAGCGGAGCTATCATATGAGGAAAAAGGACAATGTCCCGCAAGGGCATCATGGGATATTCTTTCTTTTCAGTCTGATACTGGTCCATTTTCAATACCCTTAAAGTAATTAGGAATTACGAATTACGAATTTTTCGTTATCCCGCACACAGTTAAATGGTTGATTGGTAATTCCTAA
>JAYEJK010000142.1:0-3876 GCA_034660535.1 Thermodesulfobacteriota bacterium
AAGTAATATGTGAGACGGGCTGCTAGCGTTCAGATGGAGGGCCTGTAAACGATTACGGGCTCAGGCCTTTTTATCAAACAGGAGACCGACCAGGTCATCCAGTTTGGCCTGAAGTTCCAGCAGTTCCTCGGGCGGAAATTGGCGGACCAGTTCACCGCTCTTTCCGTCGGTTAACTGAATCACGATGCTTTCGGCTTTTTCATGCATATGAAGGCCGAATACAAGACTGCTTCCCATTGAGTTCATACGCTTCTGGATCTCCTCCACGCGTTCCGCAATTTTTTCCGCAGACAGCTGTGTTTCCTTCTCCAGCGCTGATCCCGACCTGTTCCCGTGCAGTTCTTTACGGCCCAGAGCCCCGCTTTCCGTCCCAGAATTCTCCTGCACAGGGGTGACCCGCGGCCGATCCCTGTCTGCAGTCACAACTACAGGGACAGCCGGCGCGCCAAATCCTTTGACTTCGGCATTAAAATCGACATCCATGACAATCCTCCTGTTCCTTCAAAAACTATCCTATGTTCTGTTACTTAAAACCTGGGGCATGGCGGTCCGGCCCTTACTCACTCTATATCCTTTTAAAGCCTTTTCCCCTCTGCGGATTGCGCCCATCTGCTCTTTCAGATGCTCCCGGCAGCGGCCCAGATTTATTTCAAGAGATTTTTCTTTGTCAAGAAGTAACCGGATTTTTTCACGGACACGGCCAACGAATTTTAAATCCTTCCGTATTTTCGTATCCGATTCCAACTGATCCAGGTGCTGTTTCAGACGGCCGAAGACCCGGGCACGTTTTTCTCTCCACGACACCATGTCTTTCAGCCTGCCGGACATTAAGGCATGACTATGCTCCTTCTGCACTACCGCAAAGTCATCCACGGCGTTTATAATGTCATGCATCATTGATGCAGCATCCGGCTCTCTCATTTCCTGTTTCCCATCCCGTGTCCATACGGTAAAAACGCCTTTAATATCTTATTATAACATGAAAAAATGAATATCGAATGTAAATATTCGGCTTGTGTGGAAATATTACAAAAGACCTCGGTCTGTAAATGTTTGACAGTGGTCCAGGTGTTCACGATCAGGTCTTTCAGCGATACATAAGTATGCTGGAAGGCCTGATCGTGGACAGATGGAGTGCTGTCGAATATTTACTATCGAATATTGATCAAGGAACCGTAAAATTTCGAAGTGAAAAACTTCAACATTCGACATTCCCGGTGACCTCTGCGGTTCAGGCAGGTCTCGTAAACTCTCCGGCGGCTATGCCCTTACCCTTACCCCCTTATATTGATACCGACACCCCATGATTGGCCGCCTCAAGCCTAACCTGAGGCCCATATCCCTTACCTGAAGCAGGCGCCGGCCGTGGGGCTTCATGAGCTTTTTCACGGGATTCTTCGGAGAGATCATTTTCCTGCATTGCAGTTTTCTCCCAGATCTCTTTCAGCCGGCATATATACGTTTGAGTCTGCTTTAATATCTTGATATCTTCCGTAAGAGAGACTTTGGGCAGTTCGATCAGTATGGCCCCGTATAATCCACGCAGAAATTCGGCGGCCTCTGTCTCATCATCCTTTCTGATTGAGGCGTTCAGCTCTGAGATTATGGCTATCGCCTTTCCAAGGTTCTCGCCCCTTTTCCGCGGGTCGTTATCCCTGACACCCTCTTCGGCCAGTTCCAGATGCATAATTACACGCTCATACATAATATGAACTAGCTTGACCGGATGAATATCGGCTTGTGATTCAGACTGTCTGTAAGCGTTGCGAACCCGGGATGTATCCATGATGTGAACTCCGTCATCAAATTTATTTGAACCGGTTGAGTACCCTCCAGCTAATTCGAACTTGAACCGGTTCCGCCCCAGCCTTTGCTAAGACTGCTGAACTGGTTTGTGAGGTAGCTGGATATTGATGTCATCTGATTCATATATCGGTCCAATTCAATGAATTGTTTAGTCATTAATTCATATTTTTTATTGAGCCGGTCGGTCTCTGATTCGATTTGAAGCTCAAGCTGACTAATCCTCTCCTGTGCTCCACTTTTTTCCGCCTCGATTTGACCGTTTCCGGTCGTAAGGGTCCTCAGCCGATCATTCACCATGTCGGCAAACCCGGTAATTCCGTTAGTGTCGTCTCCCAGGAAAAATGATTGGACCGTCGTAGCGTTATCGGCAATTGCGCCGGCCAGGGTGTCACTGTCTATTGAAATTGTGGGAAGTTCAATTTCGTTTCCAGATTCGTCAAAGGCGATCCCGCCCTTGCCGTACTCCATTCCCAGGTCAAACATGGACTGGACTTTGCCGGTGCTGTCCACCACAATCGTTGAAGTCATCAGGTTGTGCAGATCATACGTCAGATCACGCAGGGTGGTGCGGGCCAGGATGCCGACCCCCTCTGTCTCTTCATCCCAGGCCACATTGCTTTCGATTTCGGCGACAGCGTCATTGTAGGCTGTTATAAAATTCGTGATCTTGTCGGCCAGTTCCGTGTCGTTGGATGAGACTGTTGCAGTTGCGGAACCCGCCCCTATCAGAGCCAGCGAGACGCCTGACATTACATCCGTGATAGTGTTTGACTGTCTCTGGTAGTCAATGCCGTCAATCGAGAACCTGGCGTTCAGTGATTCACCACCCGCTCCCTGCTGCTCGGCCATGACCATGTCGGGCAACTGGGCCAGGAAGCTGATCCGGTTGTCCTCGCCGGAAGCGTCGGACTGGAGCACAATTCGATACGGGTTTGTGGAATCTCCGTCATCAATAACCGTTGCCGTTACCCCGGGATTGTTTGTGTCGTCGTTTATGAGGTCGGCCAGTCCCGACAGTGTCGTATCAGCGGCCACGGACAGAGTGACCGTTGTATCATCCACATTGTATGCAAAGGTCTTGTTCGGGGCCTGCAGTGTCACATCGGAAAGCTGGGTGGAAATGGTCACGCGATTGTCCTCGCCGGTTCCGCCGACGGTATCTGTTTGGACCCTGAGATAATCCTCACCGTCCATCTCAAACCATTCGGCTGTCACATACCTGCCGTTCGCCCCTGGTCCACCCGGATCTTGATTTTCCGCATCAGTGTTAATAGCGTTGATGACCTGATCCATACTCATGCCGTTTGTGACTCCCACGGTAATTGTCTGCTGGGAGGCGCCGGTCCCGAAAGTGATCACCAGATCTTCAGTTGTGTTGATATAACCCGCGGCAGCATGGTCAGCCGTTCCTGTGGCCGATTGCACGCTTGTGGGCACGTAAACGATAGAATCCTCGGAAGACATGCCGCTGGACGATTTCCATGAACTTCTGGCGGCAATTCCTGTAACATTGAGGGAAGAACTCTGCACCGTAGCGCCGTCCGTCACAGTGGCAGTGAAGACCTTTTCATCGGAACTCGTGACTGAACGGGAGAGAAACGTGGTGGAAAGAGAGAGGTCAAGGGCGTAACTTTTCAAGGTCAGAAGCTTATTCTTGACCGCGTTGAATTCAGAGTACTGTTCTTCCAGATCGGTAATCTGGTCTTCCTTCCTGGTGACGATCAGGTTATCCACCTCACGCAACTGGTCAATAATGTCCTGCAACTGCAATCCGGATCCGATCCCTAGAGTACTTATACTTCCGGCCATGGATTACGCCTCCAATCGAATTTCAACATCCATCCCGCATCGGTTTTTGCGGCAGGATGGGACAAAATACCCATTTACTCACGGTATATCTCCGCATAAATATTATATCGGAAGCAAAAAAATATTCTTAAAATTTTTTCTGATTATAACGAATTTGGGGGAGGAAAGCCTTTCTTCGTTTTGTAAGTGCCTGATGGGTGGCATGGACAAACTTGTTTGTCCGTGTAAAAAACGTCAATGCGAAGTAAGGAAAGAATTATC
>JAYEJK010000143.1:0-3859 GCA_034660535.1 Thermodesulfobacteriota bacterium
AATTTTCTTGTTTTTTGTACCCCTCAAGGGGGTACTGAAATGAGTGGCAGAAAAACTTCGAAGTTATATGTGACGCCTGCGGTGCCGCATGTTTTAAGGCACTTATACCCCTCAGGGGGGTACTGAACAGAGTCCAGGACCTTTAAAAATTTCCAGTTTATCTGGGTTAGGTATATCAGTGTAAAGCCCATCTTCTACGGATCGATTGTGACTTTTGTTCCCTAGTTTCACTAGACTTGCAAAGTATTCCTTTCCGGTATAATCAACTATTTTAGAAGCAAAATCTCCCTTGATATGTATCATAAACTCTCCGGAAGCAACATCTGTCTTGCTTGTAATCAGAAGATAGCAGGTAATGTTCCTACCTGAAATTTTACACTCTTGCAGATCAAAAGTAATTTCATTTACCTCAACTATTGAAATTGATGCGGGTCGGGTAGTAGTAGTTGGCTGTCTCGTGATAGTAGATCAATATTTTTCCGTAGTAGACTTGAGTCCTGGCTGTAATTTACCTTTCGTGTATTCTACCATTCCCCAGAGGATTGAAACTTTTTCACCAGGTTTAGCCTGTGAGTGTGCGATAACCCAAACCAATGCTCCAAGCAAAAGTAGTACCAATATTGCCCATAGCCCAAACCGTTTTGTTAAATCGTCAATTAAATTCCTCATCGCAAACCCCTTGCCCTGCAAGCGTTCACAGGCGCCGCATGCAGGGTGGTGTGGAAGCCGGAAGAGAACCCCCCCGACTACTCGATTGGGCGCGGTTCATGGTCCCAGTGTCCCAATCCAGTCGCCCACCCAGTACGTGATTGCAATCACTACAATTGCGATCACAAGGTGTTCTCCTATAATTTTCCAGGGTGGCTTTCCCTGCATTTCGGCGATGATGTAGCTCAGGATAGTGAGGAGGGACAGCCCCCATATCAAACTCACAACGATGGCAGTGGAGAGAGTAAGAAGAAGAACAGGAACAATAAATGTCATTGCGCACAGGAACTTCGTCAGGAACGTCGCAATAGTAGCCCCCCAAATCTGCTTGGCGGTGTGGATGTTTTCCGCTTCCTCTGAAATGTGGATACCTAAGGCATCTGAAAACGCGTCTGCAATGGCGATTGTCATAATACCGCCGAGGACGATAATCTTGGAGTGCGTCCCTGAGTGGAGACCGACCATGAGACCGAGGGTCGTATGCCGCTGACGTCAACCCAAAGGAAATGCCCGTGCGCAATGAATTCTTCAACTGTGCGTCATCCTCCCTGAGCCGGATAAACCGGGAAAGAGCCTAAAGGTTCAGGGTTCACGCGCTCCCATGCTCCCGCATGAAAACGAAAAAAAATTATCCAAAACAAATTATGGCTACGACATGAGCAACTTATAACCTGACCGCATACTATTCACACATGGGAATAATCAGTAAAAATTTCCAGCCGTTAATCTCCTATCCATCTGATATAAACCAAAAAACAAAAATCACGCAAGTTCAATGTCGTATAATGTTAATTTTAACTGCGCGGTTCGACAAAGATGACCTGCCCGCCGACCAGACTACTGCTTAGGGTTCGCTCAGAAATAAGTAGGGAACCTCTCTGAACGGGATACGAGCTATCTGCCGGACGAGGCAAAGGGAGGATGGTAAAGCTGAAAATAAAAACAATTATTGTTGCTCCGTATATTTTTCTTGGTAAATTTTACGTAATTATTGTATATATTAAATACAATAATTAACCATATTTTAAATTTGCCAAATACAATAAAGAGTAGCCGATGGAAATTTCATTCCAGCTTTTACAACAGCAAAATCCGTGGTGGTTTCGCGAAGAACTGATCCAGGATGATGAAAAGATTACTGACTACGAGCAGGAGACGTATCAGTACACCCCCTCTCTGCTGCAAAAATATCCAGAAAATACCGATGCGATTCTGACTTTGCGGGGACCAAGACAGATTGGCAAAAGTACCACCATGAAGCTGGTCATCCGCAGTCTGTTGCTTGAAAAAAAGCTGCCCAAAAAAAATATTTTCTATTTTTCCTTAGATCGAATCGAAGATTTCAACCAATTGTATGAACTGCTGACCTGTTATTTTAGAAATAGCAGGCCGAAAAGCGCAAATGAACGGCGTTATTTATTTCTAGATGAAATTTCCTTTGTTCGGGAATGGCAGCGAGGCATAAAGGCACTGGCAGATGAAGGAAAATTGAGAAACACCACCTTGCTGCTGACCGGCTCAAACCTTTTGGATGTAAGGGAAGGAACAGAACGATTGCCCGGACGAA
Organism: Thermodesulfobacteriota bacterium; assembly: GCA_034660535.1. Classification (GTDB taxonomy): domain Bacteria; phylum Desulfobacterota; class Desulfobulbia; order Desulfobulbales; family DAOVYS01; genus DAOVYS01. The sequence continues at coordinate 2,276 of JAYEJK010000143.1, forward strand.
GAGGAAAGCTTGCTAAGCTCGACTATGAACAACTTCCTTTGACGTTTGCCGAATTTGTTCAACTCAAGGAGCCTGACATAGAGATAACCAGACAGGACAGTCTTATTTTTCATCAAGACATCCTTCATCACCTGTTCGAAGAGTTTTTAATCACCGGCGGATTTCCGTTGACCGTAAATATGTTTTATAAAACCGGCCATATTTCATCCTGGGTCTATCAATTATACTTAAGCTGGATTGAAGGTGACATTGGCAGGGCAGGCAAGCTTGAACGTAACTTATATCAAATCATGGGGCGGGTCCTTGCCCACCAGGCAACACCGGTAAGCTGGCTGGCCATTGGCAGGGAGGCTGGCATCACCTCCCATGCAACGGTTCAGGAATATATTGAAATTCTTGAAAAAATGTATGTGCTGCATGTGACACCTTTCTTTGACTTGTCCTCTCAGATGCCCAGGTACAGGAAAAATCGTAAAATTTATTTCCAAGACCCACTGATATTTCACTGTTTTTCAGGAAAAAATTACAGTATTGGGGACAACTTCCACTCTGAAAGTAAACGATTTCTAAACAGTCCTCCTGACAAATCCAAACTTGTCGAATCAGTGGTCGGATCACATTTAAAGCGATATTTTGGCGAGTGTTTCTATTGGCAGGGCAAAAAGGAGATTGATTTTCTGGTCAGACGAAAGGCCAAACTCATGTTTATCGAAGTTAAGTACCAGGAGCAGACGAAGTTATCTGATTTTAAGTGGAAGAACAGCGTTATTCCTAAAAACAGCAAATTACTGGTCGTAACGAAACATCAGTTTTACCAAGGCAAAGATATCAACATGGTTCCTATACCTATTTTTCTCATACAATCTTCGCATGAAGGTAATAGCGCTGGAGTCTGTTTACATTAATCTGATATGAGTAAGGGGGTCTGCATATTCAGGCACACTTACTTGTTTCAGGTCTGCCATATCATGAACAAATATAGGTATACTTTTGATTTTCAAAATGGTTACTGTCACACTTTTAATAGAGATATTGTTTTTTCTACAACTTGAACGTTAAACCTCACCAGCCGCGCCAAAAGACTTGCCCGTCAAGTCGCTGACGTTCTCGCGGTCTGGCGCAGCGCCTTGTTCGGCAATTTTCTTATTTTGAAAAGGCATTTCCTGATACGAGAATTCCCACAGACCTACATTGGCTTTAGCATGCTCAATTGTCATGTTAACTGCATTCCCATTTTGATCAACATCAACATAAATATTTTCACTGATTTCCTTAGTTTCAACTATTTCTTTGCTATTAAACTCAATTAAGGCGGTATCTGTGTCGGAAAAGTATTTTACTTTCATCTTTACGCCTCCTTGAATGATCTATCGAAGAAGGCATTATGAACTGTTTCCCCATCTTCGAGTAAAATCACCCTTAGATATTTATCTGCTTCTTCAATTTTAGCCCACTTTCTAATCCTACCATCAGATTGAATTTCTGTTTTATCTGGGTTTTCAATAGCTTGTTTTATCCATGAAGTTCTAATCTGAGTACGATCAGGTCTTTTCCTTGTATATTCAAAATGTTGGGTTGTTTTCA
>JAYEJK010000144.1:0-3852 GCA_034660535.1 Thermodesulfobacteriota bacterium
GGGGTACAAAAAACAAGAAAATTACCACTAAGGCACTAAAAAAGAGATTACGATCCACAATGATCCGGCCGAAGATTTATCTGTAATAGAGGCGGATAAAGGGCAGATAGAGCAGGTTATTTTCTTGTACCTAACCGCACAGCTTAAAATTTTGCTGAACCGGGCGTTCGCGGAAAAGGGATGATATCTCTGATGTTGGCCATTCCTGTAATGAATTGAACGAGTCTGTCAAAGCCTAAGCCAAAACCGGCATGGGGCACGGTGCCGAATCGCCTGAGGTCAAGATACCACGCGTATTCCTCCGTATCGATGCCGGTCTCATCCATTCTCGCAGCAAGGATATCGTATCGCTCCTCTCTCTGACTGCCCCCCACAATTTCTCCAATCCCCGGAACCAGGATATCCATTGCCGCCACTGTTTTATCATCATCATTAAGTCGCATGTAGAAAGGTTTGATTGTTTTTGGATAATCCATGACCACGACGGGCATCTTAAAAACCTTTTCCGTCAGATACCTCTCATGCTCTGACTGTAGATCCGAACCCCATTTCACGGGAAAGTCGAATTTACAGGTGGATTTAATAAGACACTCCACTGCTTCCGTGTATGTAATTCGCTTAAAGGCATGGTTGAGGACGGAGTCAAGTTTCCGTGTCAGTTCCTTGTCAATAAAACGGGCGAACAAGTTAATTTCAGGAGTGCACTGATCCAGTATGTCTTGAATGAGATACTTCAGCATATTCTCGGCAAGATCCACATCTTGATCCAGATCGCAGAAGGCCATTTCCGGCTCGATCATCCAGAATTCCGCAAGATGACGGCTTGTGTTGGAATTTTCCGCCCTGAAGGTGGGGCCGAAGTTGTATACATTACCCATGGCCATGGCATAGACCTCTGCTTCTAATTGTCCGCTTACGGTCAGATTGGCCCGGCAGCCGAAGAAATCCTTATCAAATTTTACTTTTTCCGCACGCAGGGGCAGATTGTCAAGGTCAAGGGAGGTTACTGCAAACATCTCTCCTGCTCCCTCGCAGTCACTGGTCGTAATAATCGGAGTGTGAATAAAGAAAAAATCCTGATCCTGAAAAAATTTGTGAACAGCAAAAGAGAGGCGGCTGCGAATCCTTGCTACAGCGCCCAGGCTGTTAGTTCGAGGACGGAGGTGGGCGATGTCTCTTAAAAACTCAAATGAATGGCGCTTTTTCTGAAGCGGGTATGATTTCGGGTCCGCCCATCCGTAAATTTCAATTTCAGAAGCCGGGAGTTCCACCTCCTGGCCTTTTGCAGGCGAGGCCTTCAGCTCTCCTGCAACCCGCAAGGAGCATCCGGCAGTGAGTTTTCGCACTTGTGTGTTATAATTTGGAAGGGAGTCATCGGCTATCACTTGCAGGTTGGCAAGGCAGGAACCATCGTTTATTTCGAGAAAGGAGAATTGCCCCTTGGAATCGCGCTTGGTCTTTAGCCATCCCCTGATTTCAATATGATTGCCCAGGGGTTTTGATTCGAGAATTTTTTTTATTCGATGATAATGCATGTCAATTACCTGAATTGGTTAATTTTTTTTGGTATAATGTGTCTTAGAACATGTCGTAAATAAAGGGACAACAAATCACTCAGTGCAAATGTCGCTTATAAGTGTTCTTCCTGTCAAGTGGATTTTTTATTTTGAGAAAACCGGTGAATATTCCGATAGATAATTCTAACCCAGATAAACTGGAATTTTTAAAGGTCCTGGACTCTGTTCAGTACCCCCCTGAGGGGTATAAGTACCTTAACAGCTGCGTGTAACTATTTTAAAAATATTTAACCTTTTTGATTTCTTGCCACTCATTTCAGTACCCCCTTGAGGGGTATAAAAAACAAGAAAATTACCACTAAGGTACTAAGGTACTAAGGTACTAAACACTAGTAGTCGATGTCCAGGGTTCCGGGTTCAAGGTTTATTTGAGTGGAACCTTGAACCGCAATCAGGTAAATGTTTACTGGTATTCTAACCATGCCTCTGAATGAATCGGGAAAGAGACAAAACGGGACCACGGGAATAGAGGGTCCCTCCGGCAAGGCTGCAGAAACAGCGTCCTTTGAGAGTATGTTAAAAAAGGTTGCTAAAGTAACCGCGGAAAAAATGTCTTCTGGTGATAGGCAACCGTCGGGAAGGGAGTATGAATCTCCTGCTCAAGATTTACCGCAGATGACGGATGATGTTTCGGCAGGTGTATCTATCGTCGACGAGGACCCTCTCGCCCGTGCCGCGCAGTCCAGACCTGTGCACTGGTCGATAGTCTGGTCGGATCTGATGATGATAATGTTCATATTTTTTCTGATCATGTTTGTTTACGAGGCATCTAACCGGGAATTTTGGACAAAGGAGAGGGTTGAGGTGATTGAGGGGCCCGGCCTGGGATCCGGAAGAGCCTTTGACGAAGGCGGCGCCGGATCGGGGAGTATGGAAGAAGGCTCCATTTCAAAGATTTACGATTTGAGTAGACAGGCGCTGGAGTCCGAGGATATGATGGATTTCGCATCCATTGACCTGGTCAAGGATAAGACCGTTAGAATAATATTAAAAGGGGATCTTCTCTTTGATACGGGCAAGGCGGATCTTAAAGGCGCTGCAAAAAAATCGCTTGGGAGAATTGCCGACTTGATTCGCGATACTCCTTACATGATAAACGTAGTCGGCCACACTGACAGCGTTCCCATACACTCGGAGAAGTATTCGACCAACTGGGAGTTGTCAGTAGTCCGGGCTGTCGCAGTGGCAAGATTTTTAATCGAGGATAAGAAGATGGACGGAAAGCAGTTTTTTGTGACCGGTCATGCCTTTTATCAGCCCGTTGCGCCGAATGATACAGAAAAGAATAGAAAAAGAAATCGCAGGGTGGAGATTGTGATTACCAGGGAAAAACCCACTGCAGAATCATAACCCGGATAAACTGAGAATCTTGTCGGTAATTAAATGAAAAATAAGAATATTATTGGTTTTACAGCTTGTCTTTTCCTCTTTCTGGTCGGTTTTTTCATGCACGGGAACATCGGCCTTTACTTTAATATTTCCGGGTTGATGATCGTGATCGGTGGAACGTTTGGAGCAACACTTGTCTCTTATCGATTGGAACGATTGAAGATTGTCTTTGATGTTGTCAAAGCATCGTACCGTGTGCCGCACAAGAGTCCTGAGACTATTGTGCAAATACTTGTGGATCTTTCGGTGAAATCGAGATTTCGGGGCATTCTTTCCCTTCAGGAAGATGAGGAAGAGACCTCGATTCTTTTTCTCCGGCGAGCCCTTGGTTTTGTTGTAGACGGCTTCAGAGGGGAGCAGATAAGAGACATCTTAAAAACAGAGATGTACTTTTTCAGGCTGCGTCGCGATGACTCCGAGCGTGTCTTAAGGACCATGGCCGATTTATTTCCGGCCTTCGGCCTGATGGGAAGCGTTGTAGGTCTTATCGGAATGCTGGCCGGCGTGGGAGACACATCGGTTATTTTAACTATGGTGCCGGTTGCCCTTACTTCGACACTGTACGGCGTGATTTTTTCAAATTTTTTTCTGACTCCTTTTGCAAGCAACTTGCGGCAAAGGACGGACCATGAACTGCTTTTACAGAAGATCATCACAGAAGGTGTCATTGCCATTGGGACCGAATTGAATCCAAGAGTCCTTGAAAGAAAGCTCAAGTCTTTTCTCACACCCTCTTCGCGTAAGGTCCGGCTTGTTACTCTTGAGCGAATTCAGGAGAGATTCAAGATCAAAAAAGAAGCCGAGACAGAGAAGCCATCCGCCTCGGAAGAAGAAAGCCCTAATGCATGAATTCGGAATTATGAACTTTAACCCAGATAAACTGGAA
>JAYEJK010000145.1:0-3838 GCA_034660535.1 Thermodesulfobacteriota bacterium
ATTCTTTCCTCACTTTGCATTGACGTTTTTTGCACGGACAAACAAGTTTGTCCATGCCACCCATCAGGCAGTTACAAAAAATGGTGCAAGGCTTTCCTCCCCCAAATCCGTTATAATCAGTTTTTATGCCATTGATTTCACTAGACAAGCATCATAAATCTGTCAATCTCTGAACCAAAGATTAGCCAGGTCTGTCGTAACCAGATAGTGGTTGTTTAATGTCCAATGTTCTGATCAAACCGCGGCGCGAAAAGGGAGAGCCCGCTTTAAAGGGCCCGGGCCTGCTGATTATAACTCCAACAGAAGCTGCATCCGCCGTCAACCTGACACAGACTAAAAACCGAAAACAGCATTTTCTATTCAACAGCCATCTCTTTCAAATCCTGCCCACTCAATCCCAAAATCCATTTTTCTTAGCCGGCCCCATGGTCGGTTCACCCATGGCGGTAATGACCATGGAAAAACTTATTGCTCTTGGAGCGCAACTCTTTATCGTTTTCGGCTGGTGCGGCTCTTTAAATCCATCGCTTCTGATCGGTGATGTCCTCCTCCCGACCTGGGCAATAAGTGAAGAAGGCACATCTGTCCACTATCCGGTAAAACAACGATCAACTTCATCCGACAAAATACGCAGCCTCCTTAATTCCCATCTCAATAAATGCGGCATCAAAACAGTTGAGGGACCTGTCTGGACCACAGACGCCCCGTACCGTGAAACCAGGGACAAGCTGGAGGCTTACAAAAGTAAGGGAATCATGGGAGTGGACATGGAATTTTCTGCAATGAGCACGCTAGCCGCATTTCGGGGGGTGGAAATGGCGGCTGTATTCCTGGTTTCAGACGAACTGTGGCGTGAAAAGTGGAACGCCGGATACCGAAACAAGGCATTCAGGAAAAGAAGCCTGACAATCCTCCGGATCCTTACCAAATGCTGCCGGGACATCCTGCAACCATGAACAGAAAAATCTTCATACTTAGTCTTGGATGCCCTAAAAACCTTGTAGATTCCGAGGTCATGCTAGGACTGCTTAAACAGGCTGACTATCAGGTTTCAGATACACCGGAAGAGGCGGATATCATGCTTGTAAACACCTGCGGCTTTATCCAGCCGGCAGTGGAGGAGTCTATTGATGAAATCTTGGAACTTGCCCGAATTAAACAAAAAAAACCTGAGAAAAAACTCGTTGTCACGGGCTGCCTGGTACAGAGATACGGGGAGCAGTTAAAACAGCAACTCCCGGAAGTGAACCTTTTTATCGGCACTGATGAATTTCATAATATTGCAGCACACCTGGAGCACTGCGAAAGTGAAGAGTCGCGAATGCTAAAGATTTCTTCGCGGAAATTCCTCCTTAACAGTTCCACGCCAAGGCTTATCTCAACACCACCGCATCGGGCATACATGAAGATAACCGAGGGTTGTTCCAACAGATGCACATATTGCCTGATTCCAACAATCCGGGGCCCCATGAGAAGCCGGCAACTCTCGGACCTGCTCCTTGAGGCAGACCGGTTGGCGGATAAAGGCGTAAAAGAGCTGACCCTTATTGCCCAGGATCTAACTGCCTACGGAAGAGACCTGGATGGAGGCGCAAACCTTGAAAGCCTGCTGAACGAATTACTCTCAAACTGTGCAATTCCCTGGATCAGACTCCTTTATCTCCATCCTGCGGGCCTAGAGGTGAACTTACTGGAATTCATGGCATCATCCCATCGTTTGGTCCCTTACCTTGACATTCCACTGCAGCATGTCAGCAGTCGTATTCTAAAGGCCATGAACCGCAGATATAATCGGGAATACGCGGAAACGCTCATCCAAAATATCCGCAAAATTCTGCCGGATGCCGCCATAAGGACAACTTTTCTTGTCGGATTTCCAGGTGAGATCGAAGACGACGTTGACCAGATAGAGAAATTCATTCGAACTTACAAACTGGAACATATGGGCATGTTTACCTATTCAAATGAAGAAGGCTGTGCAGCGGTGAATTTTCCTGATCAGTGCACGGAAGATGAAAAAAATGAAAGGCGCAACCGCCTCATGGAAATCCAGGCGGAAATTGCGCTTGAAAATAATAGGCGAATGACAGGGAAGGTGGAACAGGTCCTGGTAGAGGGGGTCAGCAGAGAAACTGATCTGCTTCTTGAAGGGCGCACACGGTATCAGGCACCGGACATTGATGGATGCGTATACATTTCAGCCGGGCACTGCAACGTTGGTGATCTTGTAGACGTACGCATAACCGAGGCACACCCTTATGATCTGGTCGGGGAAATAGTATAACCGGCCGTAATAATTCACCGCAAAAAACATAGTGATGATAACGCTGTCAAATAAATAGTTTTTCTGCGGACTCTGCGCTCTCTGCGGTGAACGCGTTTACACTATTTATTTACCAGCTCTCGCAACTGTTTTCCAACTTTGAAAAACGGCAGTTTTTTCGGGGGCACCTTGATCTTTTCACCGGTCTTGGGATTTCTACCCTCATAAGAGCTGTATTTTTTTACTACAAAACTACCGAACCCACGAATTTCAATATTGTCACCTTCGGCCAGGGCATTGCTCATGGTCTCCAGTATAGTGTTCGTTACAGCGCCGGCCTCTCGTAACGGTATGTTGCTCTCACGCGCAAGAGCCTCTATTAATTCAGACTTATTCATCCCTTTCTCCTGAACTGTGTGTCAAAATTCACGTAATGAAACGGCCCATAGGTATCCAGCTATTCCAGCCAATATGGTGACCATTTACAAAAACACCTTTAATTACATATAAATATAATATATTAAACCAGTAACTTACGAATTGTAAAGAAATATTTACTTTTCAAGGTAATAAGAGTCTCGGGAAAAATCGCATCTACTTAGAAAATATCAAATCCAGATCTTTGCGGCTTAAAGACCGGAATTCGCCTTTGCGCAGTCTGCCCAATCTTAGGGCGCCATAGGCCGTCCTTTTGAGCCCTGCAACAGGATGACCGATGGCAGCAAACATTTTTCGCACCTGCCGCTTTTTCCCTTCGTGAATAATGATCTCTACTGTTGTAGAAACTTTACCTGTCTCGAGAATCCTGACACGCGCGGGCCAGGTCAGGCGGCCTTCTATCTCAATCCCATTTTCAAGCCGGAGCAGTTCCTTTCCGGACGGTTTGCCTTTTATATGGACAACATAGGTCCTGTTAATCTCGTTGCTTGGATGAAGGATGCGCTGGGACAGTTCGCCGTCATTGGTGAAAATAAGGGCCCCTTCCGTGTTTAAATCAAGACGGCCTACTGGAAAAACCCGCTCGGTTACGCCCTTTAACAGAGAGGAAACAATAGGACGCCCCTGTGGATCGCTCAGTGTAGATACGTAGCCCCTGGGTTTGTTAAGAAGATAATATACCTTTTTTTTCCCGTATTCGACCGGTTTCCCGTCAAATTTAATCCTGTGGCGGACAGGATCGACCTTGAGTCCCATTTCCGTTACAACCCTGTTGTCAACGGAAACCCTTCCCTGCATAATAAATTGCTCCGCCTTGCGCCTGGACCCGATTCCGGCGCGGGCAAGGATTTTCTGAAGACGTTCTTTCATAAAATCTGATCCGGAGAAACCGGAAAAGTAATTAAAGGTTCAAGGTTTACCACATAGCCTGTGCTCCTGCCTCCTCCGGGACGCTTCTTAAGGACACCCTTTATTTCAAGGTCAGCCGGATCCCGGCCGGCAGTGACTTTGCTGCATTCAGGGCTCAAGTAAAAATAAGTTGGACAATATTGCGCTCAGATTTAGGTCGGATTGGGCCGATTGTGAGGTTACAAAACCGCAGGACCAGCAGCGCTGATTTGAGGATTTTGTAACCTC
>JAYEJK010000146.1:0-14566 GCA_034660535.1 Thermodesulfobacteriota bacterium
ATATTCATCATTCCGCATTCATCATTCCAAGAGTCCCGTCTCTTAAAATCAGGCATCGATCCATTCTCTTTGCCAGATCAAGATTGTGGGTCACCATTACTGTGGAAAGCGAAAAGGCGCTGTTCATCTCAAGGATCAGATCGAATATCCTGTCGCCTGTTTTGGAATCAAGATTCCCAGTAGGTTCGTCGGCAAGCAGAAACGCCGGTTTCATGACAATTGCCCTGGCAAGCGCCACTCTCTGCTGCTCCCCGCCCGAAAGCTCGCCGATCCTGTGTTTGGTCCTGTCGGAAAGCCCAACCTTGTCCAGCAGCTCGGCCGCATAATCGTTAAGCTGTTTCCTCTCCTCTCCGGAAATCAGGCCGGGCATCATCACGTTTTCAATGGCTGAGAATTCCGGGAGCAGATGGTGAGCCTGGAATACAAATCCCACTGTGTGGTTACGAAACAGAGAAAGTTCATTGTCGTTTTTTTGAAAGACGTCTTCTCCCCGGTAAATAAGCGATCCGCTGTCCGGTTTATCCAGGGCGCCCAGGATATGGAGAAGCGTGGTTTTACCTGTTCCTGAGGCGCCTGTTATTGCGATCATCTCGCCTTCAAGCACGTGAATATCTACACCGGTCAGCACTTCAAGCCGCCTGCCGCCGGTTATAAACCATTTTGTAATTCCCTGGGCATGATAACCGGTATCAGGAAGGCTGTTTCCCCTTATTTCATTCATATCGGAGCGCTTCCGCCGGATCAATTCCGGCAGCCTGCCGGGAAGGGTACAGCGTGGCAATCAGTGTGATGATTATTGCTGAGACTGCTATTAGTATCACATCCTGTGGTACGACCTTGATCGGCAGGGTGGAAATGGGATAGACATCAGCCTGCAGTTTGATGAATTTATAATGACTGAGCAGTTTACAGATCGAAAGTCCGCTTACAAGACCCAGGACGGTTCCTGTGAATCCTATGATAATGCCTTCAAATACAAAAATCCGCATGATGTTTCCGGCCGTGGCGCCCATTGATTTTAAGATAGCGATGTCCTTGGATTTTTCCATTACCATCATGGTCAGCGTGCTGATAATATTAAAAGCCGCAACCATGACGATCAGGGCCAGGATGATAAACATTGCGGTCTTTTCGAGTTTGAGCGCGGCAAAGAGATTCTTGTTCATCTCCATCCAGTTTTTGGCTGCATAGCCGAAGCCCAGCCTGTTCCTGATTTCTTCGCTTATATGCGGCGCTTGATAGATGTTATCAATCTTTATTTCAAGGCCGTGGATCTCATCTTTAAGACCAAGGAAATTCTGGGCCGCTGAAAGCGTCACATATGCCAGGGCCGAGTCATATTCAAACATCCCGGTCTCAAAGATTCCAACAACCTCACATGTCTTGATCTTGGGAATGACTCCCATGGGTGTGAGCGGACCGGATGCGGACATCAGCCTGACTCGGGTCCGGATGCGGGCACGGAGCTGCGTGGCGAGTTCCTTGCCAAGAATAATCCCCGGCACCCTCGGATCCCGACCATTGGTCCCGGGCTTTAAGTCCAGGATGTCTCCCTCAATCATATTGTCGGCAATTTTCAGCACCGAGGCGGCTGAATCAGGGTCAATGCCGCGAAGTACCGCGCCCGTGCCTCCTGATATGCCGGTTATCATGACCTGGGAATACATATACGGCGTAATCGCGGCAACGCCGGGCACCTTTTTAATCTGCTCCTCGATCACCCGATATTTTGTTATGGTTGTGCCGTATTTCCGGACCACGACATGGGCGTTGATCCCCAGAATTTTCTCCCTGAGTTCGGTCGTGAATCCGGTCATTACTGCCAGTACCACGATAAGCGCGGTAACACCCACGGCAACGCCGGCAATGGATATCAGCGAAATAATTGAAATAAAGCTCTGTTTGCGTTTAGCCCTTAAGTATCTAAGGCTGACAAACCATTCAAACCGCAATGTTCCGACCCCGTTTGGAATGATGAATTATGAATGATGAATGATGTTGGAATTATGAATTATAGTGGTTTCTCACCCGTTTTTTTTCCATATTCATCATTCCGCATTCATCATTCATCATTTATTTCTCAGGTGAGGGAAGAGGATGACGTCTCTGATCGAGGGGGAATCGGTCAGAAGCATAACAAGCCGGTCAATGCCGATCCCTTCACCTGCGGCCGGCGGCATTCCGTATTCAAGCGCCCTGACAAAATCCTCGTCCAGCACTGAAGCGACTTCCTCGTTGTCGGCCTGTTCAGCGATCTGCTTTTCAAACCTCTTCCTCTGGTCCACAGGATCATTTAATTCGCTGAAGGCATTTGCGATCTCACGGCCTGTGATATAAAGTTCGAACCTGTCCGTAACATCCGGGTTGTCTTCATTGCGCCGCGCAAGTGGAGAGACCTCTGTCGGGTATTCGGTCACAAACGTGGGATTGACGAGCTTTTCTTCAACCAGAAGCTCAAAGAGTTCCGTCTTGGCCTTGCCCGGGCCGTCGTGGGCCTCAAGCTCGATTTCCTTCTCTTTTGCAAGCCGGATGACTTTTTCAGGATCTTTAAGAATTGCCGTGTCGATCCCTGCAACCTCGATCAGGGCCTCGTCCATTGTATATCGTTTCCAGGGTGGGGTGAGGTCAACGTCTTCACCCTGATATTTGATCGTCATTGCGTTGTTTACCTCTGAGGCGATCAGGGAGATCATCTCTTCGGTTAGATCCATGAGATCATGGTATGTTGCAAATGCCTGGTAGAATTCGAGCATTGTAAATTCAGGATTGTGGCGTGTGGACAGACCCTCATTTCTGAAGTTCCGGTTGATTTCAAAGACCCTTTCAAAACCTCCTACCAGAAGCCGTTTCAGGTAGAGTTCCGGCGCAATTCTCAAAAAAAGGTCCATGTTCAGGGCATTGTGGTGGGTCTTAAACGGCTTGGCGGTTGCGCCTCCTGGAATGGAGTGCATCATGGGGGTTTCAACTTCTATGAATCCACGTTCTATTAAAAATTTTCTGACAAGTCCTATGATTTTAACCCGTTTCCGAAATGTTTCACGTACTTCGGGGTTTACTATAAGGTCCACGTAGCGCTGCCGATACCTCTGTTCCACGTCGGTCAAGCCGTGGAATTTTTCCGGCAAGGGGCGAAAGGATTTAGTGATTGGTTTTATTTCAAAAGCGCCAAGGGTCAGCTCTCCGGTCTTGGTTCTGAACAGACCTCCGGTAAAGCCCGCAATGTCTCCGATGTCAAGCTTTTTGAAAATCAAGAATTGTTCCTGGCCCAGCACATCCCTCTTGACATAAATCTGGATCTTTCCGGTTTCATCCTGAATATGCAGGAAGGCGGCTTTGCCGAACTTCCTCATGGCAACGATGCGTCCGGCAACGGAATACTGAGGGCCTTGTTCAGGAACTGAATCAGCGTCAATTTCGTCTTCCTTTGAAAGGAGATCAGCCGCGTGGTGTAATGGTTTGAAATCATTGGCATAAAGGGAAACACCCAATTCGGCCAGATCGTTTGCCTTTTGTCTGCGTTGTTGTAATATTTGAGTAAACTGGTCCATTGTTTTCTTTGTTTGTTTGGTCTTAATTGATGGTTACAGGTTGTTTTGCTTCCTTTTTTCAAAAATATTTCTCCCTCAAAGCGGCTGATAGATCCCGCGTCAGTTCGAGTACCCGTTTGGCAAAATCAGGTTTAAGGGCGCCAGTGCCGCAGCTTGGGGTGATAATCGTCCGCCCCAGGAGAGCGGGCAGGTCCCAGTCCGGACCTTCAAGCATGACAGCCTGTTTTTCCCACATGGCTGTAAGTGATTCCGTGGTTTCGTTTGAGATCTGCTCCTCTTCGGATGTGGGCACTATACCCCATGCAATGATCCCGCCTCTGTTGAGGAACGAGTAGAGCTGGTCTTTGCAGGTTATCAACCGGTCGAAAAATCCATACGCGTCAAAGCTCAAGATGTCAAAATCCAGAGAAAGCAAAAAATTCCAGTCCGTATTCGCGCATACATGCACACCGGCCAGGCCGCCGTTCTGTTTGATTGCCGTGAAGACTTCATTCATGTCCTGACCGAGATCATCCGGAGAAATGGTGACAAAGGAGGAAGAGCCCAGGCCCGCAAATGCCGGCTCGTCGACAAACATGAGTGTGGGCAGCCCGAGTCGGCTAAGGAATTTTACCTGCCAGCCTGCTTTCATGGCAATTCCCTTGACTCCTATTTCCCGGATTGTAGGATCGTAGTAAGCTAGACGATTGTCCTGATCCTTAAGGCCGGTGAGTTGTGTGAACGGACCGGTAATCTGGCCTTTTACTGCAGTTACTCCGGATTTTTTTGCCGTTTTATCCTTGAGGAGGTAGAGACCTCCTGCCCGTTCCCGGCTGACCTGAAACCGCGAGGAAAGCAGTTGATCAGGATCCTCGGACACTATCAGATATTCCTCAAAAAATTTCAGGAGATCTTCTTCAAAGGATTCTGTGTGTATATTAAAAAAGGTTCGCTGCCCTTCTTCCACAATACCTGGAAATCCTTCGATAAATTGTTTCAGCATACCTTCCAGGGGATTGCAGGGCAACTGGGGCCAGAGCGGGATGTCCGGTGTATGGCTGTAAATCCATTCCAGCGCCTCTCCATGATCCGACAGCGGAAGACTACCGATCAAGGTGGCAAGTCCGGCAGGATTGAAGTCTGAACGAGCGTTGTTTTCAGACATGTCTCGTCTCCAGGTTGAGTTTGTGACAATTCGTGGTGCAGACGCGAAGCAACCGTTAATTTAAGCAATTTTTCGTTATTTTGCTATAACATTCAAGATGAGTTCACCGGCTTTGCCTTTATAATCTATAAATTTTAAGCCCTTTTCTCTTTCCATTCCAGTTCCTGTCATATCTCCTCATACGCCCCTGTTTAATCGTAATCAACTGAAATTACAATAAATTTAACAAAGTTTTCATCGTCGGCATCTGAAGAAAAATTCTCCTTCATAATTCGACATTAAATAAGTATATACTCAAATTTAAAATTAAAACTTGACATTTTTATACATATAATCAATCTGTTAGCAGACGATACAACTTTCGCGTCATTCCAGCCTTCGCTGGAATGACGCGAATGGCTTGTCAAGAACTATTTGGGGTTGGTTTTAACTTCGGCCATTATAACGGTGGGCATAGCCCACCCTACAAGAGAACTAAGAATAACATGGTGGAAATATGTATTTTTTGTAGGGTGGGCTGTGCCCACCTTTGCCCAATGAAAGACTTGTGGCCGAAATTAAAACCAACCCCAACTATTTATGTATCGGAAAAACAAAGTTTCGCTTGTTCGTACAAGATTTGGATCACCGTCATTCCGGCTAACTACATGCCGGAATGACGAAAAAATAAATTGTTCTGTATTTTTACCCGAAGGGCATCATGTTCTTCGAAAACGTGAGCATATAAAAAGGTTAAATCGGTTACACCTGATCGGTGCATTTTTTTGTGTTGCACCCAGTTACAATAATTAAGGGTCTGGAAAGAAATAACTTGGGTAATTCCGATCCGAAATGTGTTGCAGATTTAGTCGGTTTGATATTCACGAAACCGCAAGCGTAGCAGGGCTACGGTGAGGATTTCGGGGATGTCAAACCGGCTAAAGGTGTGATACAGTTCGGAAACGGAAAATCCAAGTTATTTCTTTCCAGACCCTAAGATTCAGGAGGATATTGTGGACATAGATTCAATTGACACGACAATCGAAAGCCTGGGTGAACCCAAGATCCTGTCCCCGCTTCAGGAAACAGGAACCAGAGCCATGGAGTGGAATTTCATTTCCGATTCGGAAAGGACTCTTGTTGACGTAACAGCAGAGTCCATTAGAAAATGTATTGAGGAAAAGAAGAAGGAACCTCCGACCCTCGAGCTGGCAGGCCCGAGGCGGAAAATTTTCTTTGACCCGAGCAAGGTCAGGTGTGCTCTGGTCACTTGCGGAGGTCTGTGTCCGGGCCTGAATGATGTTATCCGGGCAATTGTTCTGGAGCTTTATTATCGCTACGGGGTCAATAATATTTACGGTATCAGGTATGGTCTTGAAGGGTTTATCCCGGAGTACGGTCATGAGGTTGTGGATCTGACTCCGGATGCAGTCATCGATATCCTGGATATGGGCGGTTCGATTCTCAGTTCTGCAAGGGGCCCTCAGGACATTTACGCGATTGTCGATTCTCTTGAAAGAATGAATATCGGTATTTTGTTCATGATAGGCGGGGACGGCACACTTCAGGCAGCCATAAAGATCAGAGATGTCATAACTGAAAGGAAGCTGAAGATCAGTGTTGTAGGAATTCCAAAGACCATTGATAACGATATATTTCTTACTTCCAGGACCTTTGGTTTCGAGACTGCCGTGAATGTTGCCACTGTTGCGATCAAGAGCGCGCATAACGAGGCGAGGGGGTACTGGAACGGCATTGGTCTTGTAAAACTCATGGGGAGGCACTCGGGCTTTGTTGCCGCTTCGGCGGCCCTTGCAGAGCAGAATGTTAATTTTGTGCTGATTCCCGAGGTCGATTTTGACCTTGAAGGGGAGCGCGGGTTGCTGCGCACACTTGAGCAGCGTCTGGAGAGGTCGAGACACGCGGTAATCGTGGTTGCCGAAGGAGCGGGCCAGAAGTTTTTTGAAGATATAGACTTAGGAAAAGATCCTTCCGGAAATGTCAAATTGAAGGAAATAGGTCTGTTTTTAAAGGAGAAGATCACATCTTATTTTGCAGCTAAAAAAATAGAGATTTCCTTAAAATATATTGATCCCAGTTACATGATCAGGAGCTTACCTGCCAATCCGAGTGACAGCCTATTCTGCAGCTTTCTGGGACGTGACGCGGTTCACGCCGGCATGGCCGGAAAGACAAATCTCATGGTAGGCTGGTGGAATAATAGCTATGTGCATATTCCGATGGCTGCATCGGCCGGCAAACGTAAACATGTGGATACGCGCGGCAGATTGTGGTTGAGCGTCCTTGAATCCACAGGTCAGCCGTCGATGAAAAACGAATAATCACGGCGTTGTAAAAAGTAGTCGAATTTATTCTCTTGACTTCCATTTATTTTTTTATTAACGCTCAACTGTTTTTCAGACGCTCCTAGCTAGGAGCTTAAAAGGGAACCCTGTAAAAATCAGGGACGGGCCCGCCGCTGTAATCGGGGACAAACACCGCATAATGTCACTATCCCGGCAAATCAGGATGGGAAGGCGCGGCAAGTAGGGTGATCCGAGAGTCAGAAAACCTGCCTGGGAAACAGGAGGCGTATCCTCGCGCGGACAAGAGGAATGCCGAAGATCATGTGGATAAAAAGGGAATCCCCGGATCGATACAAATCGGTCCGGGGATTTTTTTTTGCCTTGGGCCTAGATTATGAACCAAAACCGGGCAGGAGGACAACATGGAGAGAAGTTATACAAAATACACGCTTTTTCTCATTAAAGACTGGGATGGTTTTCAACTCGCCATGAGACGGGTATTGCGCTAATAACACAATAAAAAAGGAGAAGATAATGAAAAAAAGAGTGTATTGTATCGCAGTGTTATTAATTTTCGCCTTGCAGGACCTTGGCCGGGCGGAAGATAAACAGGCAGCGGAAGCAATCTCGGTTACAATGGAAGAGGTAGTTGTCAGCGCCACCAAAAGTGAAGAAATGCGTAAAGATGTGGTTAATTCCATTATCCTCAAGGATGAAACGGATATAGATGAGTCTTCGGCAAGGAGCCTGGGGGAGTTCCTGGCAAATGAACCGGGTGTTGACTGGCGGACTCTCGGCAATTATGGCGGGGCGAGCGAGCAAGTTCGAATCAGAGGGATGGCGGGTAATGCCACCCAGGTCCTGGTTAACGGCGTCAGTATAAATTCACCCTCCCTGGGCACAGCGGATGTAAGCAAGGTTTCCCTTGACAACATTGAACGGATCGAGGTGGTTAAGGGGGCTGGTTCGCTTCTTTATGGTTCCGGCGCCATGGGAGGAACGGTCAATATCATGACCAAACGGCCGGAACGGGAGCAGATGACTGCCAGGGTGAGAGCTGGATACGGCTCCCAGGATTCCTACCGGATATCGGTTGAGCAGGGCATGTTCGCGCTGGGTGATTTCGGCTATTACCTGACCGCCGACCGGCAGGAAACCGATGGGTTTCGAGACAACAGCGACCTCACCCACAATGATGTCTCTTTAAAACTGGTGTTTGAAAAGGGAGATGCTCTGGACATAAGCCTGTATGGTGAATATATTGACCGGGAATTCGGCCTGCCCGGGCCCGAACCGCCTGACGGGACTAACGATTACTATATCAATAGCCAGAAATTTTATGATGATGATGTTGCTGATCTGCTTAACCATGGCAGTGATGAAGACGGTCACCTGATCCTCAGGTTGAGAAGCAAGCCGGTGGACTGGCTGGCCTTTAATCTTACGACTCATTACCTGGATATGGAGAATTACTATTACGGGCGTTACAGATTCAACGGTACAGGAGATAAGACCTGGGTGAACAATAAGGTGTCCGGGATTGAGGCGAATATCAATATCACGCCGTTTCAAGGCGCCTCTGTTTTATTAGGCTCCGAATACAAGGACTACGATTGGGAAAGGAAGAATGTGTCCTTGGATAACACTGGAATCGAGGTCATTGGATCAAAAACCAAAGCAGGGGCCGGCCTGCATACAACCGGAGCCTTTGCAGAGGGCCGGTACCGGCCCTGCAAATTTTTCAAGGCCCTGGCCGGGATAAGGCATGAAGACCATTCAACGTTCGGCAGTGAACTTCTTCCCCTCTACGGCCTGATCGTAAATCCTTTTAAAAATACCGCCCTTAAGCTGAATCATGGAAAACATTTTCTGGCGCCGACTTTAAACGACCTTTTCTGGCCTGAAGACCCTTATACAAAGGGCAATTCGGATCTTAAACCTGAAACAGGCCGGCATACGGATGTAACTTTTGAACAGACCCTTTTGGATGACAAGCTGTTTATCACGCTTTCATATTTTCGCTGGGATGTGGATGATAAAATCCAGTGGGATCTTGACGCCAACTGGGTCTATACCCCGCAAAATCTGAATAGCTACAAGGCCGATGGCCTGGAGGCCGGGGTAAAGATCAGGCTGCTTCACAATTTCAGCTTTGCTGCAAATTATACATATACGGATGCAAAGGAAGAGAACGAATTTGTCACCCGCCGGGCTACTTATACCCCGGCTCACCAGCTCAAGGGCGACATGACTTTTTGGAGTGACTTCGGGCTTTCCGGCATGGCCACGGTACGTTATGTGGGCGAGCGTGGTTTTTATGGTTCAGACAAGAATATCACCTCTCCGGTTGAGACACTGAACTCCTATTGTACCTTTGATCTCAAGATCGAGCAGCAGATTGATGATCACTGGCGCCTTTCACTCCAGGCCAACAACCTGTTTGACAAGGGATATGACACCTATCTGACTTCCTTTACCGATCAGACTACCGGCGAGAGAAGCCTGGCAGGATATCCGGGCGCCGGTCGATCCATTTTTTTCAATGTCTCTTTTGAGTATTAAAAATCAGGCTCAACCTGAACCCTTGACCCCCTGAAAGTGAACGCATCATGCTGGACATATTTATCAAGGGCGGGCCGGTCATGTATCCGCTTCTGGCCTGTTCGATTATCGTGATGACTGTGATTATAGAACGGGCGATTTTCTGGATAGGGTTGGATTTTCACCGCAATCAACCTCTGGTGGATGATATCCTTGAGTTATGCCGGCAAGGTGATTGGGACATGGTCCGGGCAAAGGTGGCAGGATCAAAGGACTATATGATCAGGGTACTGGTAAGCGGAGTTCTTCACCGTGATTTTTCCATGGCCAAGGCTATGGAGGCGGCTGCGGCCGAGGAGATCAAACGAATGCAGAGCCATATGGGGGTGCTGGATACCATGATTACAGTGGCGCCCCTTATGGGGATATTGGGCACGGTTATCGGGATCATCAGTTCTTTTGAAGTGCTGGGATCGGTTGGCATCGAACATCCGCAGGCCGTTACAGCCGGGATCGCCCAGGCCCTGATCACCACTGCCGCCGGTCTTGGCATCGCCATTCTTTCGGTGTTCCCGTACAATTATTTTCAGGCCCGGATTGAAAATGGCGCTCTTGCTATTGAGAAGTATGCAACCAGCCTGGAGATCGTTTATGAAAAGCTGGTAGAGGGTAATCGGAAAGGGCGATGAAGGTAAAAATCAGACCCCTGAAAAAGGCCAGGGTCGAGATGCTGCCCCTGATTGACATTGTTTTTTTGGTCCTGGTCTTTTTTATCTATGCCATGCTCTCTATGGCAGTGCATCGCGGCCAGAAAGTGGACCTGCCCTTGTCAAGAACGGTTTCGGTGGAAAAAAATTCCGCTGTTGCGGTAACTATTCAGGCCGTGGAAAATGGAATAGCGCTTTTTGTGGACAAACAGCCGGTCTCCCTTGACGGTCTTGCCCAGGCGCTACGGGCCGGATGTGGAGAACACCAACCGGCGCCTGAAAGTGAGATACAACTCTTTGCCGATAAAACGGTCGCCTACCAGGATCTTTTTTCAGTGATGGACCGGATTAAGGAGGCGGGATTTGCCGGGATTTCTCTCCAGGCCGAGGTCAAAGGGCCGTGAAACGGATATGGATTGCCGGCGTCCTTGCCATTGGGATGCATGCTGTTCTCTTGCAGTTGAAATTCAGCAATCCGCCGGAAAGGCCGCCGGTTTTGCCCGGGTCCCGTCAGATCCTGGTGACCCTCGGGGCTCGGCCGAATACAAGCGCAATCTCCATGAAGGTTGCTGAAGCAGATGAGAAGAAACCAATTTACAGAACAAAAAAACACCCCCAAAAAAAACTATTGCCATTATTGGAAAAAAAGAGGAAAAGGCAAAAAATTGAACCGGAAGTCGCTGAACCGGAACACAGGACCCGGTCATCCTTTCGGACAGGGAATATGATTTCAGAGGTTGGCCGGCCACGGCGGGACAAACCGGTTATCGTTTCCCCTTTATCCGTTTTTTCGGCAGGGGAAGATGTAGGGGAGGCGCAAGGCGTAACCGCTGCTGTCAAAGTGGTGCGGGAGGCAATTCCGTTCTACAAAAAGAATCCGCCTCCGGTATATCCACGCGCGGCCCGCCGCCGGGGATTGGAGGGCATGGTCCTGCTTGAGGTGCTTGTGGATAGATCCGGTCGGGTGGGGAATTTGCGGATTTTCAGTTCCAGCGGCCACCGGATTCTGGATAAGGCCGCTCTGAAATCGGTGCAAAAATGGCGTTTTGTATCGGCAAGACGTGGGGATGAGCCTGTCGATATGTGGGTAAAAGTGCCGGTGCGGTTTGAATTAGGACCCTAATGAATAAAATCACAGCGAAATTTCTGATCCTTTTGCTCCTGCCGGCCTTGTTTTCGCAGGCATGGGCCGGAGAGGTAATTGATCAGGTAGGCCGGAGGGTCATTATCCCTGACAAACCGCAACGGGTGGTCTCGTTTATGCCCAGTATTACGGAAATTGTATTTGCCCTTGGGGCCGGCGGACGACTGGTTGGAGCTACCCGGTACAGTAATGAGCCTCCAGCCGCTCGAAAAATCACGCGGGTCGGCTCCTATGTCCACCTGGATGTGGAAAAGATAGTCAGCCTTGATCCTGATCTATGTCTTGCGATAAGAGACGGCAATCCCAAACATATCATAGATCGGCTTGAGACGTTGTCCATTCCGGTCTACACGCTTGATCCCAGGAATCTGGACGAGATTGTCGAATCTATTTTGATGCTGGGTGAAGCGCTGGATTCCCGGGAACAGGCCGCTGCCACTTCAGAAAAAATGCGTATCCGGTTAAGTGCGGTTGCAGACCGGGTTGGCCGCACCGTATCCAGACCAGGGGTCTTTTTCCAGATTGACGCCGCGCCCATCATTTCGGCTGGTTCCAATACCTTTATCGACAAACTGATCACCAGGGCGGGCGGTGTCAACCTGGCCGCAGGACCAAAAACATATCCTCGTTATTCCTGGGAGGAGATCCTGGCCATGCGGCCGGAGATCGTGATCATCGCCTCCATGGCCGGTGGATTTACCCCGAAAGAACTCAAGGCGGGCTGGCGGAAGTGGCCGCAGATCCCGGCGGTGAAGAACCACCGGCTTTACGTGGTAGAGGCCGATCTTTTTGACCGGCCCACGCCAAGGCTGATTAACGGACTGGAGCTGCTGACGGAAATTATCCACCCTGAACTTGGCAGGGCTGCGATTAGGAATTAGGAATTGAGAATTAGTACCTTAGAAAATATTTTCTGCGCGTTTCTGGCAGAAAATATTTTCGTGAAGGTACTTATCCAGGACCTTTAAAGAATTCCAGTTTGTCTGGGTTAGGAATTACAAATGTTATGAAAATAATGAAGTCAGGTGCAATACTACAAAGTTTCGTAATTCATAATTCGTAATTCATAATTCATACTTATGGGCGCTTTTACCTCTATTTATAAAAAACTCCTCATCGTTTCCGCACTTCTTGGTTTTTTCCTTGTCTGCTCTTTTATCCTTGGTATCTGCATCGGCTCATCCGGTGGAGCGGGCGAGGCATTGAAGGCTTTACTGGGTAAGGGAGAGCCTGACACAACTCTTTTGGTCATTATCTGGAAGATTCGTTTTCCAAGAGTGATCCTGGCGGCAACAGTTGGTGCTGTGCTCTCACTCGGCGGCTTGGTCTTCCAGGCGCTGCTGCGTAACCCCCTGGCCGAACCCTATATTCTTGGAATATCCGGCGGCTCTGCCGTGGGGGCGATATGCGGCATGTTTTACGGCCTGTCGCTGTTTCCCGGCGTGACATTAACTGCCTTTGGCGGCTCCATACTGACCCTGGCCCTGATCCTTGGACTTACGACCGGCAGGGCCGGACTCCGGAAAGATTCCCTGCTCTTGGGCGGGGTGATGATGAATGCCTTTTGCGGCGCAATCATCATGTTTCTGATCTCTCTTTCCCAGTCCTCCCAGGTTCACCATATCCTCTTCTGGCTGATGGGTGATCTCTCCATGACGGAAGCAGAGAGACTCCCTCTGCTCATAACCGTTATCCCATGCTTTATTATTATTTTTATGCTGGCCCGGCCAATGAATCTGCTGCTGACCGGCACGGAGGATGCCGCATCTTTAGGGGTTAATGTGCGGTTGATTTCCCTGGTGCTGCTGGTCACCACTTCACTGATGGTGAGTCTGGTGGTCTGTCTCTCCGGCCTGATCGGTTTTGTAGGGCTGACCATCCCGCATATCTTCCGGCTTATCCTGGGCCCGGATCATCGACTGCTGGTTCCCGCCTGTATCCTGGGCGGCTCATCCTATCTGATTATCTGTGACCTTTTGGCGCGATCCCTGCCGGTTGAGGGCGAAATGCCCGTAGGTATCATTACCGCCATTGTCGGCGCCCCGCTCTTTATCTTTCTGCTATGGAGGGTGAAAAAATGAGTGCGGTTACTGTCCGTAACCTGACCTTTGCTTACGGGAAAAGAGCAATTTTGCGGGATGTATCTCTAAGTGTAAAAAAAGGGGAGTTTTTTGTGATCATCGGCCCAAACGGCGCCGGCAAGACATCACTTTTAAAGGCTATAGCCGGATTTGCCAAATCGGCCGGCAGCCGGGTGGAAATCTTCGGCCAGCCCATAACCGCTTATTCGCGGCGACAATTAGCCCAGGTAATGGCCATGGTCCCTCAGCAGATTCCGACCGACTTTCCCTTTACCGTGGCCGATACGGTGCTGATGGGCCGCGCTCCTCATCTCGGCCTGCTGGGTGTAGAGCGGGACCAGGATTTGCGGATCGCCGAACAGGCCATGGAATTTACCGAAGTAGTCCATCTGGCAGACCGGAGACTGGATCAAGTGAGCGGCGGCGAACGTCAGCGGGTGTTAATTGCCAGGGCCATCTGCCAGCAGTCCGGGATCATCCTGCTTGATGAACCGACCACGGCCCTTGATCCGGCCCACCAGCTAAAGATCATGGACCTCATGGAACGATTCCGCAAGGAGCGCCGGACTACCGTGATAATGATTTCTCATGACCTGAACCTGGCTTCCATGTACGGTGACCGGTTGCTGCTTATCAAGGAAGGTATGATCGAGAAAATCGGCCCTCCCGATGATGTGCTTACCCGTGAGCAACTGACGCGCAGCTATGGTTGCACTCTGCTGGTGGATGAAAACCCGCTGACTTCAAGGCCCAGGGTAACTCCGGCGCCGGAAAAATATCGCTCTGCAACGCCATTAAGCTGAGGGAAGCGTAAAGGAAAAATGCGGCATCCCTTTAATGGACTTATACCACATCTCTCCCCTCATAACTCCTTATGATCTTTCTGCAAATGTACCTGCACCGCCAAAAACTTTTGCCATCAGGAGCAACAGCCCTACATACAGCGCAGAACCAATACCGATAACGCCATAAATGGCAATACGTACAATAATAGGCATTGTTAATTTAATATAGCTATGCTATCATGAGGTCTCAACTTACCACAGGAGGTCTCATGGCTATTTGTCCAAAATGCAGTTCTGAAAAATGTGTGAAAGATGGTATTATAAACGGAAG
>JAYEJK010000147.1:0-3823 GCA_034660535.1 Thermodesulfobacteriota bacterium
CTAATATGTGCCGCTACAGATCTTTTTGCACAATAGCCAATGCTTTGTAGGCATCGGTTTCCTGGGTAAGGATGATCTCCGCACCGGCATTCCCCAAGACTAAACTCGGTCCTTTGCCGGTCAGATCATGACGTGAGATCAGCACATCAAGTCCATTTTCCAACAGCCAGCCGGCAACCTTGATTCCCTTGCCTTTTTCCTCCTGGAAGAAAGGATTTTTCAGGATATGCTCAGCAATGACCGTATTGTCCTTAGACTGGAAAATAAGGAGGTGAAAGAACGGCGCTCCTCCGAAATGTTCGGAAACGGTCTGACGGTCCTTGGCAATTGGCACCGCAAAGGTAAGCTGATCCCTCTGCCGGGGTTGATAATGGATCAGAACGCGATCTACTTGTTCAATCTCCATCTTTACCCGGTTTTCAAGTTCTTCCGATATCCGGTGTCCTTTTTCCAGATCATTTACGCGGAGTGTTAAATCAAGCTCTACAAATTTATACCGGCCGGCATTTCTCGCCCAAAGTCCGTTGATTTGAGCCACGCGGGAATCGGCTAAAATCAGGTCGCGTATTTTATCCAGGCATGCGAAATCAAGGGAGGCGTCAAGAAGAACTCGCACTGAGTCAAGAAAAATAGTAACAGCGGAGCGGACGATAAAGATCACCACAATCATTGCGGCATATTTATCTATGGCAAAGCCGACGGCGCTGCCCAAAAGAGCGGCCAGAATAACCAATGAGGAAAGCACATCGGACCATATGTGCTTAGCGTCAGCCACCAGACTGGGAGATCCGGTCTCCAGCCCCTTCTTTAATTCATATCTTGAAAAGAGCCAGGCGATCAGAATGGTGAGGCCGACCCCGACGACGGCCAGAGGAATTTGCGATGGCAGAGGCCGGGAGCCCCCTGACAAAACCACTCTGAGAATTTCGTAACCAGCGAAAAAAATCAGCAGAGAGGTCCCCAGGGCAACAAGGTTTTCCACTTTGTAAAGGCCGTAAGGAAAGTTGCGGGAAGGGCGTTTTGATATCTTGATGCCGATCAGGATGATGACAGAGGAAACCACATCGGTTAGGGAATGGAGTGCATCAGCTTTGACAGCCAAACTTCCGGAAATCAAGGCTATAGCAATCTTGATGCCCACAAGCGTCAAATTGGTCAGGATGGACAGGTAGGCTGTTTTCTCCGAGGCTTCTATAGTTTCACTCCCGGTTCGTGGACTTTTATCGGCCATCAAACGTCAACGTATCTTATTGTAAAATTCCTGAAGATCCTGCTGTATAAATGTCCGAATTTTGTTCAGGTTTTTGACGTGACCACCCATCAATTCCTTAATGGTTGCAGTTTCCAAAAGACCTTCAACTTTTTTCGCCACCCTGGTCCAGAGATGGCTTTTATATTCGGTATTCAGATTGACCAGATTCCGGGCCGTATTTCTCCATTTCCCGGCAAATCTTGGAAAACTCCATTTGATAAACCAGAAGATGGAAAGAAGTAAGAGCAAGGCTACCCCTGAGATAGGAATTACGAGGTTGTATAAATCAATTGATCCGCCAAGCATGGCCTCGATAAAAGTCTGTTTCGGAAAGCCCGTCAGTTTACTTATGATAATGTCTGTGAAAAAAAAGGCCAAAATACCGGCCGTGATACAGAATTTGGTCACATTGGCCAGCAACTCTCTTCCTTTTTTGCTGAAGGCGGCCATAGCTTCGTTGATCAACTGCAACTCATTGACCTGCCGATCAATATTCTGGAGGATATGGTTTATCCGGAATCGCGGGGCAGTGAGAATTTTTTCTTTTAACTGGTCACGTTCCATGCTCCAGGGAGAAAGATCTTTGCTCTGTTCGGCCATGGCCGGAGAGTAGGTGAGAAAGATATGCGGGATATCCTTGCGGCCGGTCATCTGGGACAGATTCCAGCAGAGGGTGCCGTAGGAGTGGACAAGATCGCTGAAATTATCGCATTCATCAATACGGCTCATTACAAATACGATCCTGTCTTCAGTGGAAGATTCGGGCAGAGTGTCTCTGATGACCGTATAGGTTTCTTTGATGGTCCCGGCCTTATGAGGGTCAAACATCAGGACAATCAGGTCGGCGAGTTTGGTAAATTCTCTGATAACGGTCATGTAGTCATAACCACGGTCTTTTTCGGTCACCGCATCAAGCATGCCCGGGGTGTCGATAAAAGCCATATTCTCCAGAAAAGGCACGGAAACCCTTTTAAGACGGAAGTGAGAAATAAATTGCTCCCCATAGGCCTTGAAGCATTCAAAGGGAAGGGTCTCATCATTTACCAGGATAGAGCCGGGAATCTCTCCTTCCCCCTTTTCCGGGCCATCCGATGTGATAAGCGTGAAGGAGTCGTCGGTTGGGGCCTGGCCGGTCCTCTGGAGATCCTGGCCGAGCAGTTCATTGATAAGCGTGGATTTACCGGAAGAATAGTTGCCGATCATCAGTACCAGGGGTTTCCACTTCAGATCCGACTCCAGATCGCTGTAATCCATGCCGTACTTGGTGAACAAAGGTAACAGTTTTTGTTGCACTCGATTCTGTAATTCGTTTTGCAGTTTTTTTTCATCCATCGTATCTTCCCAGCTAAGGGTCTGGAAAGAAATAACTTGGATTTTCCGTTTCCGAACTGTATCACACCTTTAGCCGGTTTGACATCCCCGAAATCCTCACCGTAGCCCTGCTACGCTTGCGGTTTCGTGAATATCAAACCGACTAAATCTGCAACACATTTCGGATCGGAATTACCCAAGTTATTTCTTTCCAGACCCTAAGTATTTACTTAAGTTTTCGAAAAATAATTAACAACTCTTGAACCCGGAACCTATGACATTGATAAAATCAATTGTCATCGACCAGCAGACATAATTCGTAACCGTTCAAAGATGTTCCACTATTTATATTTAGCAGATTCCTCCGTATGTAATCGTTCACAGGCGCCCCATATGTGTACCCTGAAGGGCATAAACTCCAGGCTGGCGAACTATAGTAAACCTATGTGAGCCGGACTGATTGCGTGCAGATGGGGTGCCTGTGAACGATTACCATAATTCCCTGATAGCATCCCATCCCTCAACCGATTTGAAATTGTGCCTTCCGCAGTTCCACGGCTGGCGGAACACGATTGGAATAATGTCCTTTTCCGCCAGCGCCATGCAGGTCTCCGCCCTGTCATCAACAAAATATTTCAATCCAAGTTCCCTTATGTGATCAGCCTTTCCATCGTGATCGCCCATAGCAATAAGCCTGGCCCTGCTGAACACATTCCGGCCAAGTATATTTTCAAGCCAGAGTTCAATTGGTTCTTTTAGCGGACGCGCCGTTACAAAGGTCAGGGGCGCCTCCCCGGACAGATCCCGGAGAACTTCGACCGCTCCCTCCATAGGCTTAAGACCGGACTCGGTCGGAGCAACAATCAGACGCTTAAAGATCTCATCAACCAGTTCGGCATCCAGAGGCAAACAATCTTCCACAACAAAATCGGTGATATCTTCGACCGAGATATTATCCACTCCGTAATCGTTTCGGGCCAGCCGAATAAACGCTCCAGCCGTGTCAGCCACGACACCGTCGATATCAAAGCCGATCAGGCCCGGATCAATTTTGTTGTTCAAGTTCATTCAAGTTTTTCTCTTTGTTGCTGTTTTGCTGTTTCGGCGCATTTTACCACTTCATTGAAGATAACACAAATCTCAAATTATTCAGGCATCATATATGTTTCGGCTTGACACGTATACACAATATTTCATATTCTAACCCAGATAAACTGGAAATTTTAAAAGGTCCTGGACTATTTTCAGTACCCCCCTGAG
>JAYEJK010000148.1:0-40965 GCA_034660535.1 Thermodesulfobacteriota bacterium
CATCCATGGGGCAGTTCAGATAGTCGCCCGGGCCGTCGTCATAACGGGACGCCTGAAAGATTATCCCCATGTCAAGGGAATCTGCATATACGATCGGGGCAATGGCATCGTAAAAGGCGAGATGATCTCTGCCTGTAATCTCAAGCAGGGAATTCGCAAGCCCGGAAGAGGTCAGGGGGCCGGTGGCAATGATTACGGGTGTTGAGGAAGGAGGAGGAATTTCGGTTACTTCTTCCCGTGATACGCTTATTAAAGGATGTTCATCAATGCGTTTGGTGATGTATTCGGCAAACCGATTCCTGTCAACGGCAAGCGCCTTTCCGGCCGAGACACTGGTTTTGCCGGCAGCAGCCATGATCAGTGAGCCTGTCCGCCTCATTTCTTCTTTTAGAAGCCCGACAGCCGAATGAAGATCAGAGGAGCGAAGCGAGTTGCTGCATACGAGTTCTGCAAGAAACTTTGATTTATGGGCCGGGCTGAATTTTTTCGGCTTCATCTCGTACAGGGTGACCCGGCAGTTACGTCCCGCAGCCTGCCACGCCGCTTCGCACCCGGCCAGGCCGCCTCCTATAATTGTGATTTCCCTGCTCATTGACTTAGATGGTCCCTTTGAAATTTGCAATTCGTAACTTGGGGATGTGGAAATAAATAACTTACCCATCTCCCATCCCATCTTCAGGCCATCTTCGATCAAGTAACCATTTTTAAAATCCTCAACGTAGCCCGGCTATGCCTGCGGTTTTAAAAGTGATTACTTAATCGAACCTGACCTAAATCTGAGCGCTATATGGGTAAGTTATTTATTTCCACATCCCTTGCAACCCGCAACCAACATACACAAATTATATTTGAAATAATAGTCCCAAAAACAGGCTACCAACTTAAAGCGGGACAATTCGTAGGGTGGGCACTGCCTACCATCGGCGATTGCTGCAAACCGGGTAGAATGGTGAACATTGCCCGCCCTACTCTGTAACTCCCGGAAATTTCAAGGTGTCCCGGCTTAGGGTCTGGAAAGAAATAACTTGGATTTTCCGTTTCCGAACTGTATCACACCTTTAGCCGGTTTGACATCCCCGAAATCCTCACCGTAGCCCTGCTACGCTTGCGGTTTCGTGAATATCAAACCGACTAAATCTGCAACACATTTCGGATCGGAATTACCCAAGTTATTTCTTTCCAGACCCTTAAGTTGGTAGCCCTAAAACATTAAGGCCAACCCTGTTGGCGGCAGGATTGGCCTTAATGTTTGTTACTTTACACTTAATTATACGGAAGGAGAAATAAGAGAAATAAGTGTAATGATTGTGATAAATATTAGGACCGCCTGATCTGAAAATGGTTCCAAAAAAATAAAAATTTTTATAAAAGGTAACTATCCGTGGTAGTTGATTTTTTGAAAACCATGATGAGGCGTCCCGATCATATTGACTATAAAAATAATCATGTAAATTCCATTATGTGCCGATAATCAGGTTAAAAGAATCGTACTCGTTGCGCACCCATTCGAAGTAAAAGGGTTGCACAATCTCCGTCCTGTAATCGTTTACAAAGAATCATTTTTCTACATATGAGTATGCTCTAATGAAAATATTTGTCAGGGAAACATCAACCTCTTTGGAGAGGAAGAAAAGACCGGTAGTTGCCAGGCGACGGAGGGTGGAGCGGCGTAAAAAGGCACGGGACCGACGTAATTCGGCCGGTAATGGATTGGTCGTAAGTCTTTCCACTCGTTTGGGCAAAGGACAACAAAAAAAGGAACGTCGGAAGAACATTTGGGATCGCCGTACAGCTCGTGACCCCGGTTATGTAGTCGAATTATCCGCCAACAACCATGCGGTCGCCGGTTCCAGTAAGGAAGAGAAGGCCGGGACCACATCCGATCATACCGATTCTGTCGATTCTACTTTGGAGAGGAAGAAAAGACCGGTAGTTGCCAGGCGACAGAAGGTGGAGCGGCGTAAAAAGGCACGGGACCGACGTAATTCGGCCGGTAATGGATTGGTCGTAAGTCTTTCCACTCGTTTGGGCAAAGGACAACAAAAAAAGGAACGTCGGAAGAACATTTGGGATCGCCGTACAGCTCGTGACCCCGGTTATGTAGTCGAATTATCCGCCAACAACCATGCGGTCGCCGGTTCCAGTAAGGAAGAGAAGGCCGGGACCACATCCGATCATACCGATTCTGTCGATTCTACTGAAAGCCGACATCATATCCACGTATCTGTCTAGATTTTTCATCTGTCCGATTCCAGTACAACTTACCCCCTTGATGCACTCGCAAAAAGTCCTTATAGTGGTGTCATTTGGATCTATTCGCAAAAAGTACTTTTCGGAATTATCGCCACCAATGATATCAATAAATTACAGATGGTTAACGCTTTGGTCGAGTGATTTTTACGAGACAAATAATATTACAGGAAAATAAATTATGGGACTTAATTGTGGGCTGGTGGGGCTTCCGGGTTGCGGCAAGACCACTATTTACAATGCTGTTACGGCTGCCGGAGCTGTGGGTTTCGGTGGTTCGGAGATGAATCGTGCAGTGATTAAGATGCCTGACCCGCGCATACAACCTCTGGTTGACCTGTACAAACCTCCGAAAATCGTGCCCGCCACGCTGGAAATCGTGGACATCCCGGGGCTGAAATCAGGCTCCACTGCTAATGAAGGGCGCGGCGCCAAGCTTCTCGGGCATATAAAGGAAGTTGACGCACTACTTCATGTGGTGCGTTGCTTTGAAGACGACAATCTACCATTTGAGTACGATACGATTGATTCGTGTCGGGACGTTGAAACTGTTGACCTGGAATTGATCGTTGCTGACAGCCAGACCTTGACCAACAAGATCAAGCGTCTATCCAAGAAGGTCAAGGGCGATAAAGAATTGGCAGGGGAACTGGCAGACTGTGAGAAGGTGAAAGCTGGCCTGGATGATGGAGTGCCGGCGCGCAGGCAGAATCTCACTGATCATGAAATAAAAAGCATATATGACTGCCATCTGGTTTCATTGAAACCCGTACTCTATATTGCCAATATTGGGTCTATGGATGACATAGGTAACAAACACGTCAAGGCACTGGAAGCAATCGTAAACGAGGAAGGCGCCTCAATGCTTGCTATCAGCGGCAGGGACGAGGCGGAAATAAGCCGG
Organism: Thermodesulfobacteriota bacterium; assembly: GCA_034660535.1. Taxonomy (GTDB): domain Bacteria; phylum Desulfobacterota; class Desulfobulbia; order Desulfobulbales; family DAOVYS01; genus DAOVYS01. The sequence goes on from JAYEJK010000148.1 coordinate 3,155, forward strand.
CTGGATCCCGAGGATCGCCAGGAATTTCTTGATGAGCTTGGTCTTAAGGAATCATCCATGGAACGACTGCTTCGCGCAGCCTACGGGATGCTGGGCCTGGTGAATTTTTTTACAGCCGGTGAGACGGAGGTCCATGTCTGGACATGCCGTAAAGGGGATACTGCTCCGGTTGCGGCAGGGCGCATCCATACGGATATGGAAATGGGTTTTATCCGGATGGAGATCATCAGGTATGAGGATCTTGTTAAACTGGGAAGTGAACAGGCTGTTGTAAAAGCAGGAAAACAGCGTCTTGAGGGAAAGACGTATGAAGTGAAAGATGGTGATATAGTGGTTGTACGTTTTAATGCGTCAAAATAATTTTTTTCTGCCGGGAGAAGTCAAACTGTTTGGCTTGAGCCCTTCTTTTGTAACCGTTCAGAGGCGCCCCATATTTTGCAGACTCCTTAAGAATGTAATCGTTCTCAGGCGCTCCATATGGGCGCTAGCAGTTCGGCTCACTATATAAGTAATATGTGAGCCGGGCTGATCGCACCCCAAGGGCACTTCCGTTGGGCGCGTTCAGATGGAGGGCCTGTGAACGATTACCTTATTTTTTACTTCTTCACGATTCTGTTTAAGGATCTCCCGCACCATAGTGTCGAATTCCAGCGGTGTTTTGTCTACATAAATTGAGGACTTGGACAGTATTTCTCTTACTTCTTTTTCCGTGTAGAGTTTTTTTTTAAAATTTTTTTTCATTATAACAGCCTTGTTCCGGCAGGCCTTTGATTTGGAGGCGGCGACCGGAGTCGAACCGGTGAATAACGGTTTTGCAGACCGCTGCCTTAGCCACTTGGCTACGCCGCCCTCAACCAAAAAACCGAACAATTTTAAACCCTGACAAGATTTTTGACAAGGACAAAAGTGAAGAAAAAGCGAATTATTGAAAATCCGCATGAAATCAGGCCGCGAGAAAAGCTTGATGCACTCGTAAAAAGTCGCGAGTAATGTTCACGATGGACCTTAGTATTTATTTTGCGATGTCATCAGGCTTGATTTTTAGTTGCAGTGACATTATCCGGGATGTACACTTTTACCATGACATTAACACTGGAATCACTTACAGACCAAAATCGGACGGCTTTGGCTGAACTGGAAGGCGAACTCGGGTACGGATTCAAATACCGGACCCTTCTGCAGAAGGCATTGCTTCATAAGTCCTATGCGTATGAACAGGGCAGATCGATTGGTCTGAACAATGAGACGTTGGAATTCCTAGGAGATGCCGTGCTGGGGCTCATTGTGGGTCATATGCTGTTTGAGCGTTTTCCGGAAATGAACGAAGGAGAATTAACCAAACTGAGGTCCGGGTTGGTCAAGGAAGGTCATTTGGCTGTCATGGCCAAAGCTATCGGACTCGGGAAATATCTTCTGCTCGGCAAGGGTGAGGATGCATCCAACGGTCGAGAAAAGCCGTCTATTCTTGCGTGTACGTACGAGGCTGTCATAGGCTCTATCTTCCTGGACCGGGGATATGAGGCATCAAATAATTTTGTTGAGAGACACTTTGTTTCCCGGATTGCCGAACAGAAAGAGGCAATGTATTTTTCCGATTTCAAGAGCAGGTTGCAGGAGATATTTCAGGAGAAGTACAACCATGCGCCAATCTACGAGGTTGAAAAGGAGGAAGGCCCTGATCACGACAAGGTTTTCACTGTGTGTGTAAAGTTCCGCGGTAAAGCCTTGGCTTTCGGAACCGCGGGGAGCAAAAAAGAGGCTGAGCAAAAGGCGGCGGCATTAGCCCTACAGGATCTTTAAACAACCTATGCCTCCATTTGTTATTCCACTTTTTATTGCACACCAGGGGTGCCCGCATCGCTGTATTTTCTGCAATCAGCATGTTATTGCAGGCGGAGCCGGCGATAGAGGCGGGCGGATCACGGCAGGGGATGTTGAAAAGGAGATAATCAAGCGACTTTCATGGCCGCGGAAACATCCGGAAAGCGAGGTCCAGGTCGCTTTTTACGGGGGCAGTTTCACAGGGCTGTCTCAGGAAAGGCAGGAGGAGTTGCTTGGCGCTGTTCAGCCTTTTCTAAACCAAGGCACGGTAAAAGTTGTCAGGCTTTCCACGAGGCCGGATTATGTGAATCACGAAACCCCTGCTTTTTTACAGAACAGGGGCGTGGGAATTGTCGAACTTGGAGTACAATCCATGGATTCGGCGGTGCTTGCAAAAAGCCTGAGGGGTCACACGGATGATCAGGTTGAGTCAGCCTTTGATATTTTAAAACAGGCCGGCTTGAAAGTCGCGGGGCAGTTAATGATCGGACTGCCAGGTGAGACTACGGCAGGGCTCCTGGCCGGCGCCCGCCGTCTTGCGAGCCTGAAACCCGATTTTATAAGAATATATCCGACTCTGGTTGTCAGAGGCAGCGGACTGGCAAATTTTTATAAAGCAGGTAAATACAGGCCGCTTTCCTTGAACAGGGCCGTGGCTCTGACTGCCGGATTAAAGAGAATTTTTGACCGGCACGGAATCAGAATTGTACGGATGGGGCTTCAGCCCTCGTCTTCTCTTGAGGAGAATCTTCTCGCAGGGCCTTATCACCCGGCATTCGGGGAATTGGTTCTTTCCAGGATGATGTTTAAGAGGACGCGTGAGATTTTGTCCTGCATAAAGGGGGCGAAGAAAAAAGAAATTTCTGTTTCCGCGGCTGATGAGTCTATTTTCAGGGGGCAGGGAAAAATGAATCTCAATCGGCTTGATTCCCTTGGACTGATGGATGGAATCCGTGTATTGTTTGATCCGGAACAGCCGCGAAATACTGTTAGAAGTGTGAATTGTGAAGGCTGAAGGGTAAAAAAATGGATTCTTTGAGGTTGATTGCTGAGAGAAAGATCACCAAGGCCATCAAGGAGGGAACTTTAAACACCGAGGGGTGGAAAGGCAGACCTCTGCCCATGGAGGATGATCACCTGATCCCGGCCGATCTCAAGATGGCCTACAAGATGCTTAAGAACGCGGGTTTTGTGCCGCCTGAGATCGAGGCGAAAAAGGAAATCCATAAGCTTGAAGAAATGATTGCTCAGACCGAGGATGAGCATGTGCGGATAAAGCAGCTCAAAAAACTCGACTTACTGCTTTTCAAGCTGAACGTTCAGATGAATCGGCCGATAAATTTGGAGGAAAATAAAAAATACCACAGAAAAGTGGTGGAGAAGATAACTGTCAAACAGTCTCCGCCTTGAGAAAAACCCTGATGGGCGCGGGATATCCCTCCACTGTGCGGGATTTATCCTCAGGGTCAATAAAGTCCTCAAATGATTCATACTGCATCCAGTCCGTACGTCGCTGTTCAAGGTTGTTCATCGGATGAGTGCGGAAGATTTCTACGTTTTTAAATCCTGTCCGGACCATCCAATTTTTCAGGCACGCTGCCGTCGGCACAAAATAGATGCCGGGCGCCTTTGCATACCGTTTTTCCGGAAACAGGGCCACAGGCTCATCTCCCGGAATGGCCTGGGATTCAACAATAATAGCGCCGCCGGGCCGCATTGCCTTCCTGATATTCTTAAGCACATCAACCGGCGATGCCCGGTGATAGATGATCCCCATCAAAAAGACCACGTCAAAGACGCCTTCAAAGAGCCCGATCTGTTCAACTCCCAGCAGTTCCATCTTCAGGTTGCCTATCCCGGCAAAGCTGTTTAAGGTCTTGAATGTGAAGTAATGCTGGAGATACGGATCAAAACCCATAACCCATCCGGGTTTATGGTGGGCCATTCGGAACATGTAGTATCCGTTATTGCAACCTATGTCGGCCACGATCTTACCTTTAATATCCGGAAGATCAGGAAGCACCATGTTCCATTTCCGTTCGCTGCGCCATTCTGCGTTGATATCGATTCCAAATACGCTGAACGGCCCCTTTCGCCATGGCATGAAAGCACGCATGACTTTAAGGACCTTTTTGCGCTCTTTTTCCGAGATTTCCTCCTCTCGGCCGATGATTACCACGTCCCCTGACACATCCACGAATTCAGCGTGAATGTGACTCACCGATTCGCAGGGTTCCCTGAAACGAACTACACCTTTTTTATCGGTTTCGAGCTGACTGCGGCTATCTTCAATCGCACGCCGAATTTCGTCTTTCCGTTTGGTCCGGATGTTATTTAAGATGTCGAGCATATATTTTTGCCAGAAAAACCCCGAGATGTGTGGCTTCGGCAGCGCTTTTTGCGGCCGCAAGACCTTGCCGCCATTGGAGAAGGCATCCGGAACAGGTGGTTACGACAGTATCGGCCCCGAGAGATTCAAAATCCGTTATCAGACGGTCACGGATATCATGTGAAAGGCCGGGGTGGAGTAAACTGAAGAGGCCGCCGTGGCCGCAGCATTGAGAGCCATGGGGTAATTCCATGAGTTCAATGCCGGGGAACCGCGCAAGGAGTCTTCTGGGCGCATCTATTATCTTTAATCCGAATTTCAGGTGGCAGGGATCATGATAGATCACTCGCCTTTTGACAGACCCGGAACCATTAAATATCTCTTCACAACGTGCCTGAAATTTCATGGAGTTTACAAAATAAGTTGAAAATTCCTGTAGACGACCGGCAAAATGAATCGCCCGATTTTTCCAGTCGTCGTCATCCTCTAAAAGATCAGGATAGGTTTTAAGATGGGAATAACACGAGGCACAGGAAGTAAAAATGGGCAGGGAGTTCGCCTCAAAGGCCGCGATATTCGTCTTGGCGAGTTTTTTTGCAAGTTTTAAGTCGCCGGCGGCCTGCGCTGCAAGACCGCAACATGCCTGGGTCGCGGGCACGTCCAAGGATGAACCGCATCCTTTCTGTAAAAGCATTTCAGTCGCAGAGCCGATCTCAGGAAACAGGTAATCGGCTGCGCATCCGGTAAAATAGGAAAGATCGGGATTCCCCTGCGCCGGCCCGGCCTTCAAACGGGCGACAGCGTACCGTTCAGAAGTTACAGGCAAGATCCATTGTTCGGCAAATTCAAGCAGGCGTAATCGCAGACCGCTATCAGCCGGCAGGTTTTTTATAAGGATCTCATTAGCTCTGCCGGCAGTTTTAATAAACCGTGAAACAAGACCAAGGTGCGAAAGGGCCTTCTGGGAAATCAACTTTTTTGTAAAGTATATATCTTCAAAACACCCAAGCTTGTGTCTGGCCGTGATTACAAGAGCCGGCGTATCAAGAAATCTGGGACACACGTCATTACAGGCGCCGCACAGAAGACATTTCGAGATGATGTCCGGATAAGCTGATGATCGTTTTGAAGCGGAAAGGCGGTTTATAAGATGATGTTTGCCTCTGGCTGTAAGGGACTCACGTCCGGTCACCCGGTATATCGGGCAAACGGATGTACAGGCGCCGCATTTTGCACATTGATTCACTAAAAACTATCTCGGCTGCCAAAGCAGAAACGCCTTGATAAAGGGATCCAGATTCCCGTCCAGCACACTGTCCACGTTTCCGATTTCACGGCCGGTCCGATGGTCCTTGATCAACCTGTAAGGCTGCAGAATATAGGATCTGATCTGGCTTCCCCAGGCGATTTCTTTTTTTTCGCCGTGCATTTCCTCCTTCTGCTCCTTTTTAATCTCTTCTTCCCGTTGATAGAGCCTGGCCTTAAGCATTTTCATGGAGATTTCCTTGTTTCGATGCTGGGACCGTTCATTCTGGCACTGTACCACGATGCCTGTGGGAAAGTGTGTTATCCTGACGGCGGAGCTGGTCTTATTCACGTGCTGACCGCCGGCCCCGCTGGCCCGGTAGGTGTCAATCCGGAGATCCTTTTCATTGATCTCGATCTTAATTGAGTCGTCAAGTTCAGGAAACACAAAGACCGAGGCAAACGAGGTGTGTCTTCTGGCGCCTGCGTCAAAGGGAGAGATACGGACAAGCCTGTGAATCCCCATCTCGGACCTTAAGTGTCCATAGGCATTTTTCCCCTTGATCATAAGCGTTACGCTCTTAACCCCAGCCTCATCACCGGCAATGTAATCCAGGGTCTTGGCGGGGAATTTTTTTTCTTCCGCCCATCTGAGATACATGCGGAGCAGCATGCTCACCCAGTCCTGGGCCTCTGTGCCGCCTGCTCCGGCATGAATGGTCACCATGGCATTGCATTTGTCATGCTCACCGGAAAACATGCATTCCATTTCAAATGACACGACTCGGGCGTGCAAAGTGTCCAGGAGTTCGGAAGCTTCATTCTCAGTCTCAGCATCCCGCTCTTCCACGGCAAGTTCCAGAAGAATTTCGCCTTCTTCCCAAGTGGAATAGAGGGATTCCCAGCCTTCTATAGCTTCCTGAAGCCGTCCCCGTTCTTTCTGGACCTTTCGGGCGTTTTCCTGATCATCCCAGAAATTTTGGACCAGGCTTTGCTTTTCCAATATTTTCAGCCGCTCTCTCTTGTCGGCTAATTCAAAGATGGTCCTGTAACGCTAGTAAACGGTTTTTAAGATCCTGAAGCTTCTGCTTAAGTTCTGCTGACATTTCATTTTTCCTTGGTTTAAATTTTACCTGCCTGACCAGGATGAAACCTGGAAGCAGTAAAATCAGGCAGAGAGTTGCAAACCAGTGACCATAGGTCACAAAAAAAGTTTCCTCTTCAAGCAGTGAAACCTGCTCGATGAGGAAATATGGTTCAAAAAGCGGGGAAATCTCCGACAGCCGGCCAAGAGGGTCCACAAAGCCGCTGATTCCGGTATTGGCTGCCCTGGCCAGGCTTATCCTGGTTTCAACCGACCGGAACACCGCCATGGAGAAATGCTGCCACGGGGCCCCGGATCGGCCGAACCAGGCATCATTTGTCAGATTCACCAAAAGATTTGCGCCGCCTGCCGCCTGCGCCCGGACCAGTTCCGGGAAAATGCTCTCAAAACAGATTAATACACCAATTTTTGCATTCCGGCAAGAAATTGGTTCTCTAAATGTACCCGGTGTAAAATCGCCCATGGTTTCCACAAGCGGTCCTGGAAAAGGGAGAATTTTTTTTAAGGGAATGTATTCCCCGAACGGAACAAGATGCTGCTTGTCATATCTGCCTGTAACATCTCCGGTATCCGTAATCAGAAAGGCGCTGTTGAAATACCTTATTGAGGCCGAACCAGGTGAAAATTCACGGTGCGGCGCCCCTGTCAGAAGAAATACCCGGTTTTTTTTGGCCAGACGGTCGACCAACCCGGAAAAGAGCCGGCTCTCCATAGGATAGAAGGGCATGGCCGTCTCAGGCCAAACCACCATGTCAATCTTCTGTTCTGAAATAGCGGATTCAGACAAGCGCAGGTAACTTCGGACCGTATTTTTTTGAAGGCTTGGAATCCATTTTTGGTCCTGGTCAATATTGCCTTGAATCACTGCAACGGTCATCGTATCCGCCGAGTCCGCGATTTCGGCCATCTGATTATAGCGCAGAAAGCTGTAGGAAAACGCCGCCGTTACCAGCAGGACAGCAGGAAAAATAACCAACGCCCGGACCTTCCCCTTACTCTCCTTTCCAATTGTCGCTCCTTTTTTTTGAAACAGAAAAGAAAATATAGCAAGGATAATCCCATTTACAAGGACAATCAGGAACGTAATACCGTGATGACCGACAAGATCGGCTGACTGGATAAGAATAGGAAAATTGTACTGTGAATAGGCCAAATCCTGCCAGGGAAATCCGGAAAAAAGCCGGCTTCGGACAAGATCAAGGGCCACCCATAGAACAGGAGCCGCCCACAGCCAGGGAACCGTCCCGGTCGACCAGCTTAAGCCGGCGGAAAAGAGAGCCATATAGAGACTCATGTAAAGAGAGAGCAAGAGAAGGGCAGGAATTGAAACCCACAAGGATAGATGACCGTACGTGCCCAGAACGATCAGGATCCAGGAAAGCAGCAGGGTGTAGTAAACCAGGCCCGTGACAAGCCCCAGACACGCGGCCCTTTTCGGCGCCGCCTTTTTTGAAGCCCATAGGAGCGGAATGAGCGCGACCCAAGCCAGCATCCCATTTCCCATAGGCCCGGGAGAGGAAAAAAAGAGTAGCAGTCCGGACAGGAGGGGTGCAAAAAACAACCTGAAAACCGATCCGGCCCGATTCAAGCAGTTCATCCCGTTAAGGCGCATCTTTAATCCCTACCACTTGATTTTTGATCGTCGATCCGGGATTTTTCTATGGACTTATGGATTTTGACTGAAATGATTCGCCGCCTGGTCGCTGAAATAACCTCAAAAGTGAGCGGAGCAAGTTCCACCGTGGTTCCGGTTTCAGGGAGACGTCCGAGTTGATGAATGATCAGTCCGCCCACGGATTCACAAGGTCCTTCAGGTAATTTTATGTCAAAATATGATTCCACATCCTCAATATTGACCTTGGCCGCGATCATCAGGGTATTGGGGTCAATCTCGTCCCAGTCAAATTCCGGCTTGTCGTATTCGTCGTCTATTTCACCGACTATTTCTTCCAGAACATCTTCAAGCGTCACCAGGCCGCGCACCCCGCCGAATTCATCAGTGACAATGGCGAGGTGAAACTGTCTGGCCTGAAAACCCTTTAACAGATTAAGGATCTTTTGAGTCTCAAGGGCAAAATAGGCTGGACTGGCCATCTCTCCGGCCTGAGGAGGAACTGAATCCACAGCAAAATAGGCAAGCAGATCCTTGGCGTGAAGGACGCCGACAATGTTGTCGGGAGACTCTGAATATATCGGAATACGCGTGAAGCCTTTCTCTGTGATCAGACGCATGATGTCCGCGGCAGAGGCGGTGTCCGGAGCGCAAACCATTTCCGTGCGGGGCGTCATAATTTCTCGAGCAAGTGTATCTCTAAGGTCAAAAATGTTACTGATCATTCGGCCTTCATGGCTGGTGATCAGGCCGGACTCCTCGCCCTCGTCGACCAGAACCTGGATTTCCTGTTCCAGGTCCTCGTGTGTGTCAGGGGAGCAGGGAACACCGACAAACTCAAGAAAGCGTTTAATAAATGAAGATTCTTTTGATTCAGGAGGGGGATTGTTGTCCATTAAATTTGATGTGATCGTTTACAGGGCAAGGGGTTTGCGATCCGGCAGGGCTTTTGCTATCCCTGATCGGTTACAATTTGATAGCATCGTAAAAAAGTCCCATCTAACGCGTTGTAGCAATTTTTTGAGCCTTCTGGGCCCGTTCACCATAAAACAGGACAGGACTTGGCAAAAGTGCCTGAAAGCCACGGATTTCAGGCTATAAATATAGTTCATGGCTAAGAAAAAATATGGGTATTGTCAAGAAAAAATTGACGTCCTTCCCCAAAATCGGTATAACTCCCGGCTCAATTTGGTAGAAATAAGAGTGCTACGATGTTATATAGTTCAATCTGGATTTTGCAAAATTGCGGGCCATTTTTTTGTGTGATAATACCAGTTAGCTGTTTTTTTAACTACTTTTTTAATTCCCAAGCTCTGCCTGGAAACGAGTAAAACCCCGGAACCCGGAACGGTTACAAATAAACATGCTCAGAGAAAGAATTCTTATAGCCAACAGGGGCGAAATCGCTATAAGGATCATGGATGCGTGCAAGGCCCTGGGGCTTGAGTATATTGTGGTCTACACCACTGAGGACGAGAGTTCGGAACACGTCCGGCGAAACATCGACACTAAAAGCAACCGGAAACGGGCCTGGCGCGTCTCAAGTTACAATGATCCGAATGATATTCTCTCTGTGGCGGATTATACCAAATGCACCGCAATTCATCCTGGTTACGGCTTTTTTTCCGAGGATTTTCGTTTTGCCAGGCGTGTGTCAATCCGAAACAGGCCCTTGAAGTTCGTGGGGCCCAAGTGGGAAGTGATCAAGGACCTTGGCGATAAGATCAACACAAAAAAGGTAGCCAACCAACTGGGCATACCTACGATCCCCGGAACCGACGGCCCGATCTATAATGAAATTGAGGCGGAGGAGATTGCCTCAGGACTGTTTGATCTTCAGCTTGATCAGAACGTTATAATGCCTTCGGTCCTGATTAAGGCTGCAGCCGGCGGCGGCGGAATGGGCATTGAGGAGGTCCATGAAATCGAGCAGTTCCGGCGTGTTTACAGAAAGGTGAAAAATTACGCAAAGCGTCAGTTCGGCGATGAAGGCGTGCTGATTGAACAATGCCTGAGAGACTACAACCATCTGGAAGTGCAACTGGTCTGCAGTCGCTACGGGGAGCGGATCCATTTCGGCACCAGGAACTGCACTATACAGAGCACAGGCCGCCAGAAACGGCTGGAAGCCGCGCCGGGCTTTGATAATTACTGCTTTTCCTATGACTTTAATTCCTCTCAGGTGCTCGATAAAATTGTGGAATATTCCTTGGATCTCGCGACTCATGTGATGTACGACAATGTGGGAACATGGGAATGGATAGTCAGTAAAACCGGGGATCCGTACTTGTTGGAAGTAAACACCAGGATTCAGGTCGAAAACGATGTGTCTGCCCGAATAAGCTATTTAAGGGGAAAACACCCGAACCTTATCAAAGAGCAGATCCGCCTCGCTTTGGGAGATCGGATCGGATATGAGCAGGAAGACATCACCTTCAAGGGGTCAAGCATTGAGTTCCGGATCATAGCCGAAGATGCTTACCGCGGTTTTTCTCCCTGGATCGGCGCTATCTCGGAATTTCAGTTTCCTGAGCACGAATGGGCCGCTGTTTACACCCATGTTCCGATGGACCGGCCTTACGTGATTCCAAGTGAATATGATCCCAACCTGGCTCTTGCCGTTGTATGGGGTGATTCCATGAAGGAGACCAAAACACGGGGACGAAAATTTTTAAACGAAATCGTCATTAAGGGTAAAAATGCTGCAAATGATCCCATTCTCACAAACATACCCTACCTGAATAAAAATATAGATCGATTGCTCACCTTCTGATGGTGAGGTAAACGTTCATCATGTGTAAAAATGGAAGATTTGAGAAAACGTCTTCTCAAGATTGAAGACCGGATAAAATACCTTGCACAGATCAAGGAAGGCAATGAATGGGGTAATTTGTCCGGCATTGAGGAAAAATACCACCATCTTACAAATTTTTATTACGACTTTTCACAGGATGACATAGGCAGAGGAATCCTGGATATTGAAGATTCTCTCGCCTTTCTTGAAGAACTGTGCGAGGAAAATCTGACCTCCATGGAAAGGGTTCGCATCGTTCGCAGTCCATTGCGATTCAGCCTTAAAGATATTCTTGAAAACGTTTATGAAGATTACACCGAACTCGGCGGGGAGAATGAGGCCAGCATTGACCCCTCAATGGTTGCAGCCAAGGCAAATATCTTAAGAAAGGTGAAAAACAAGACAGTTACCCGACAGGTAATGGTAATCGGCCAGGAAAAGGGCCACGGAGAAGAATATCGTAACGGCGGGTCCGTAAAACCATGGGGCAATGAAAAGGCATTAAGATTCATGCTGGTTGCCCAGACCGAAGGGATTCCAATTCATTTTTACATCTTTACGCCTGGTTCGTTTCCGGTTGAGGAGTATCCGGGAGCTGCACAGCAGATCGCTAGAAATCTTTATGTTTTGTCAAAACTCAGGGTTCCGACCGTTTCCGTCATCTCCGAGGGCGGGTCCGGGGGGGCCGAGGCTATTGGACTTACCGATATCAGGCTCATGTTCTCCCATGGATACTACTCTGTAATCTCTCCGGAAGGCGCGGCTGCAATTGAGGGTAAGATCAGAGAAGGTAAAAAGGCGTCTAGTGAACTAATTGAAGTCTGCGCCCAACGACTCCGTATCACATCCGCAGACAACCTGGAACTGGGCACGATTGACCGGATTATAGAGGAACCGCGACTTGGCGCCCGCAGGGATGATTTCAGTTTTTTCAGGAGGTTGAGGTTTGAAGTCATCCGCGCAACGGATGAAGTCGTTTTAGGGGCAAAAAGAAAGAGTCTCAGGGCTTTCAGGGCCCACGAGGTGAAAATCAACAAGGCTAAAGGCGCGAATCTGGATCACCACGTGGATATCTCCTGGGACTTAAATCATGATGAGATAAAACGTCTTGTGCGCCTGCGCGCTAAAAAATACCGAAACATGGCGTCAGAGGCTTACGGTGGAAAACCTTCAGCCCTGGCGGCCTTCTGCCGGAAGAGAACAAACCGGATAGCCAGAGTCTTTTACAGTTTTCATTTCAATCTGATCAAAAGGCAGAAACAGGTTGAACAGGTATGCAAAGATGTCTCAGGGGAAGGATCCATGCTGTGGAAACGGATTATATCTCCGTTTCACTCAGCATATAACTTCATCTCCAAAAAATCAAAAGAGAAAACTATCAAATTCGCAACCACGGCGGAACTCCCGGTTCCCGTCTCAAAAATCGTATATGGAGATACTTACACCAGCCCCCGGGCCAATGAAGACAAGACAATAACCTGTCCGAATGCGGCGAAAAACGGCTGCAAAGACCTATGGCTGCCGGACCTGTACGGTGAATTTTGCGGGGTATGTGAAAACTGCGGCCACCATTTTCCAATGGAATATGAGTGGTATTTAAAGCATTTATTTGACTGTCATACCATTCGGGAATTCAATGCTAAAATTTCGTCACAAAATCCTCTTTCTTATGAGGGACTTAACGATCGTCTTAAGGCGGCGACTAATAAAACCGGCAGAAAGAGCGGGATTATCACCTTTTTCGCCGACTTGATGGGCCTAAATCTCGTCGTGGCCATACTTTACAACGATTTTCGAAACGGCACCGTGGGCGCGGCAGAAGGGGAAAAGTTTGCCCTGGCCTGTGAGGTTGCCAAACTACAGAGAAAACCCCTGCTCTTCTATGTACATACGACAGCCGGCATTCGCATCCAGGAGGGAACGATCGGGGTCGTGCAGATGCCCAAATGCACCCTGTCTGTTCGGGAATATATTGATTCCGGCGGGCTATACATTGTTGTATACGATAACAATTCCTATGCCGGCCCGGTGGCGAGTTTCCTGGGCTCTTCGCCTTACCAGTTCGCCATTCGTTCAAGCAGGATAGGTTTTGCCGGCCAGAGAGTGATCAGGGAGACCACGGGCCAAGACATCCCGCCGGATTATCACAGCGCTAGAAACGCGTTAAAGCGCGGTCATATCCAGGGCATCTGGGATCGTCGTGAATTCCGCGGTAATCTTTACCGTTCCCTGCTTACAATGGGAGGACGGAATCTCTATTACAGGTAAGCAGGTTCAGGGTTCAGGGGTTTAAGGGGAGTTCAGGGGGGGTTAGTTTAAAGAAAATTGCAAAACGATCAATCTTGAACCTTTTAACATGCAATACGTTTTTTGAGCCCATAACAAACCGATTTGTTTAATTATTTTCAAACCCAGACAATATATTGGCGATATTACGGCGCTGGCCGACGCCTGAAAAAATGACACGGGAAGTTGACTACAACGAAATAATAAATCAGTATCGTTCCGATCCTTTTGATTATGTGGACATCTTTACGCCTCATACCGGTAAGGTCAAATACCAGGTGCGTAAAAATGATCTGGTGGAGGCGCCGGGTGGTGAATGGCAACATGTGCCCGGAACGCTTCTATATGTGCTGACCAGGGAGAGAAATCCCAAGCCCATACACTCCTCGACCAACGGGGAGATTTCTTTTATAAGGGACGATCTTGACGGACATTTCGTTGAGGCTGGTGAAAAAATCCTTACGATTAAACATCCCTTAAAAAAACGGGAAATAATTGAGAATATTCTCAGAAAGGTGCTTTATTCGTTTCCAGCGCCTGAACGGGCTAAATACTTTTTTTCTCTTGATATCCAGTCCAGGATTAAAAAATCAGGAATCAAGTCTGTATCTATAAATACCGGGGACGAGATTTTAACCATGTCTCTTATGAAAAGGGATATCCCTGTCTGTTATTCAGGGGAGCCTGGAATCATTCATTCCGTCTATTTTCGGCCAGGCGTTACCGTGGATCAGGATGAACCGCTTATAGGCGTCTGCTCCCAGGAAAAACTGCCCTTGATAAAACAAATTGTAAACCGTGTCAAAGCTGAATGGCACTGATTTCAGACCGCTATGCCCGGCTTGTCCGTGAACTCGTCCTTTTCGACGAAATTCCGGCAAGAACCCGTTATCTTCCGCCAAAAACCGTACAGGAAATATTCAGGTACGGCGCTACAGTAGCCACTACAATCCACAAATTTGAAAATCTTACAAGGTGCATGGACCACGCCCGCTTACTGATTCGGGACTACGAGGAAAAGGGACTCTCGTTCCCGTGCGGAATGGTGATAATGGCAGATAAACTGACCGGAAGCACGGGCCGGTTCGGGCGTTACTGGCATGCTCCCAGGGGAGGGTTGTGGATGACCCTGGTTTTTGTCAATACACTTCTTCCGGGAAATAAAGGGATTATCCCCTTGGCAGCAGGGGTTGCGTGCTGCGAAACAATCCGTGAATACGGGATTTACGCACACGTCAAATGGGTCAATGATGTTCTTGCAGGTGGTAAAAAAGTTGCCGGGATCCTGACCGAGACCATGACAGGCCCCAGGTATGGCGAAGAGTATATCCTTGTCGGCATCGGAATTAATGTGAACAATGATTCTTTCCCGGACGAGTTGGCCCCCCTCGCCGTTTCCATGAAAAGCATCCTGAAAAAAGAGCTGGATATTAACATGGTTGCCGCACGTCTGTTTGCGAAACTCTCCTGGAATATGGGTATCTTGCATTACGAAGACAGACTGTGCCTGGAACACATAACACCTTATGAGCAGGAAAATAAAAAGGAGCATATGCTCTTAAAACAGTGGCGCTCCTTAAACAACACAATCGGCCGAAAGGTTCGTTTTGCCTATAACCTTGAAAAAGGCCCGGCGTACGAGGCGAATGTAGAAGATCTGGATGCAAAAGGCGGCCTGATACTCAGGCTGGTGGAAAATGAAAGAATTGTAGTGGAAAAATCGGGTGAAATTTTTTATTTGGATGACAAATAATCATTTTCTTTGTGTCATTCCCGTGAGGCTGAAATGATACGGTAAATATTTGAAAAACCAAATGGAGGCGGAGGGAAAGAATGGGGGTGTTTTTTTAAAAAAGAGTTTACCTCAGTATTTATTTATGGTATCCAGCAAATCATAATCATGCTCCAAGTTTGGCCAAGAAGGCTAAACATCAGCAACGTAGAAAAAAATAGGATAATATAAAAAAAGGCCATGAAGGCTTAAAAGGGGAATAATCCCTTTAAGCCTTCATGGCCTTTTTCAGTTTTGAAGCCACGAAGGTTTCCGTAATGGTCGTAAGACCGGACAACCTTTGCGGCTTTTCGTTTTAATACCTTAGAAAATATTTTCGTAAAGGTACTTAGGGTCTGGAAAGAGTCCAGGACCTTTAAAAATTCCAGTTTATCCGGGTTAGGAGGGTGCTTGAAATGGAACAGGTGTTACGATCAATCGGCAGCGGACAGGTAGAATGGATTCAGCGTGCCGTACACGTGGAGTACGATAACGGGAATCAACGGCCAATCGGATTTTCGTTCAACGGACAATGCAACCAGGTGATCAAGTTACTCGGGACATTCAAGGGTGATCTGTCTCCCGAGGATATTACGTACTTGGTAAAGACTGCGGATGGGAACGTCTACCACCTCTGCCTTCATCTTATTGATCCCGATCAACGATATACCCGGTCTTCTATTAGATGGACCCTCGTGTTTCGAGTATTAAAAGAGGGATCAAGTATAGTTCCGCCTCTCTGGAAGTCACCTATCCATATGCGCCTGAATGGAATAGCCGATTTTCACGGGGATTTTTGTCCTGAATTGCTTCTTGGCTGCAAGGCGTGTCACATAGCCCTCAGACTTCTGCCGGAATTAAATACCTCAAGGGATCTCATAGTTATTGCGGAAAACAACAGCAGCCCTGCGTTAGATGCTATACAGTTTATATTGGGCTGTACCATAGGGAATGGGAGGCTCAGGACAATTGATAACAACCGGCATATTTATCTATTTACATCAGGGGTAGGTGGATACGGGGTGAAGCTTTCTTTAAAAGAAATCTGTTTTAACGACGAGGATCGCTTCAACGAATTTGAAAAAAAAGTTGTCGGGAGAGATGCCACACTTAATGATGCGACCTCCTATCAGAAACTTTTAGATGATAGGGTGGCGAAACTTATGGATCTGGATAACGAGGAAGTATTTGCAGTTGAAAATGTTCGCAAGTGTTTTGTGTGCAACAATTTTGTAACGGAATCTCTGGTTCACGAAAATTACGATTTCCCCATGTGTACACTCTGCCTGTCGAATATGCCTGGAAACAATTCAGATGTGGCATATCAATAAGCGACCGGCAATCGCATGTAAAGGGTCTGATTTTTAAAAGAATCTGCGTAATCTGTGGATTAAAAATGAGCTGTGAGGAGGACAGGATGAGCGAAAAAGTAACAAGGAGTTGTCCCAACTGTAAGACTGAAATCACGGTTGCCTTTAAAGGAGGACCGTTGGGGGAAGGTGTGATCAAGGAGTGCCCGGACTGTAAGTCCCCTATCCTTTTCTGCCCTGAAGGATACATTCTTCAGGCAGTGACCCCGTTTGTAAGCCGCAAACAGAATTAGCCGGAATTTTCCACGGATAATTCGTAATCGTTCACAGACTACCTCAGAAGTCTGTGAACGATTACGAAGATTCTGTTGATTCATTGGATATACAAATGAAACTCATCATATTGTGGTTGGGTGTCACTATCGGCTTGTCGGCAATGGCGGAGGATGTGTGGTCTCACGGTGTGCTCGGAAGAATCAGTTCGGAAGAAGGACTTCTCGTCGAAGCTGAGTATGATGATGGTGAGCCCATGAGTTATTCGAGCGTTGAAATATTCGATTCAGAGGAAAAGATTCCCTTTCAATCAGGAAGAACCGATAGAAATGGAAGGTTTATTTTTTATCCGGATAAGATGGGGAACTGGAAAGTTGTTGTTAATGATGGAATAGGTCATCGCCTCGCATTGGAGACAAACATTGACAAGACACTCAATCTCAACAAAACCGGACAACAGGCTGAAAGTATAAAACAAGGTTCCCTTTCCAGATACGAAAGGGCGCTTATGGGCATCTCCATCATCTTTGGAATTTCCGGGATTTTCTTTTGGTGGAGAGGTAGGAGAATTTATAGAAGAAATAAAGAGGAAATCTAAAGATAAGGAGATAAGGGTCTGGAAAGAAATAACTTGGGTAATTCCGATCCGAAATGTGTTGCAGATTTAGTCGGTTTGATATTCACGAAACCGCAAGCGTAGCAGGGCTACGGTGAGGATTTCGGGGATGTCAAACCGGCTAAAGGTGTGATACAGTTCGGAAACGGAAAATCCAAGTTATTTCTTTCCAGACCCTAAGTCTGAAGCCTTGGTCCAGCCTGCGCGTGACAATAGCTTTGACAGGAAACCGGCTACCAAGAAATCCGGGCCAAGATCCCAGGATTAAGGGGCTAGCAATGGACACAAAACAGGACAGAGGTTGTCCCTATTTCAATAAACCAATGAAAGATTGTTATTGTCTTGTTTTCAACTCCCTCACTATTCCGTTAATTGTACAGCACTGCTTCAAAGATTACGAGAAATGTCCTCATTATAAACAGGCGGTCTTGATGAATTCAAAGCAAGAAGTTCCAAAAAATAGCGCCGATTTCTGCGTTATGTGCCGTGAAACAAATACCCTTGGGGTGTTCAAAAAATAATCCTCATAATCATTTTTTAAGAATGACTATGGTTTTTACTCGTCAGCAATGCCGCACCCAGAGCACCGACCATCTGGGGACTTTCAGGTATGAGAATATTTGTGTCAAGCATACTTTCAAGCAAGTTTCGCATGCATGGATTCAATGCCACTCCCCCGGCAAAGAGGATTGGTTTTTTAACCGAGACCCTTTTCAGCATCCCGGCCGCACGACGCACAACAGAGTGGTGCAGGCCCAAGGCGATATCTTGACGGGATTCCCCTTTAGCCAGAAGGGAGGTTGCCTCGGATTCAGCAAATACGGTGCACATGCTGTTGATCCTGATATCACCGGTCGACCGGAGCGCCTCTGTACCGAATTGATCTAATCTATAGCCAAGTGTCTGGGCCATGATCTCAAGAAATTTCCCGGTCCCTGCGGCACAACGATCGTTCATCTCGAACTTGACGACTCTGCCTGCATCATTAAGCGCAATAGCCTTGGAATCCTGCCCGCCTATGTCCAGAATAGTTCTGGTATCAGGGAAGAGGGCCCTGGCGCCCACGGCATAGGCCTTGATCTCCGTGACTGTGGGCGTGTCAAATGAGAGTTCAAAGAGGTGTCTTCCATACCCGGTTGCCGTAATCCGGTCATACTTAACCTGCTCAAGCAGTTCTCCGGCATGCAGAATGGGATCAAACCCGGTGTCCGCCTGTAGAAAATCTACAACTTCAGACCCTTTTAATACGACTAGTTCTATAGAACGGGAACCTATGTCAATACCTGCAAAATGCATGAAACAAGTCCTTATTGTAGTAATTCTATAAAAGCCTCTACCCTGGTCTTTAACTGCCCGACATCTTCCATGCTGTAATCCGTATCGATCCGGAGTATGGGGATGTTTTCCGCTTCAAGGATTTTTTCCACGCCCATTGCTTCTGTGAGATAAGGCTGACAGAATTGGAGACCATAATGTATCACACCGTCTGCTCCATAGGCATCGACCATCTCGCGGATATGATTGAGCCGATCAGGATTGGGAGTAAAGATGGCACAGTCGACCTTAAAGTGTCGATCCACAATTGCATCCATGAGTTCTTCCACTGTTTCTCCCGTATCATCGGTCAGATTGCGCGTCCCCCGCTCGCCAACGCAGGATTCCTCCCCCACGACAACAGCTCCGGAGGTCTCAATTATCCATGGCAGTTTCCAGTTAGGAACAGCCATTGGACAGCCCGAAATCAGGATTCTCGGGGTTCCCTTGGGGAAGACGCCTTTGTTGATTGCGATTCGATTTTCAAGTTCATCACAGATATTATTGACCGATTCGGTAAATCGGGCCACATCATCATAAAAAAAGACCTGGTTGGCCAATAATGCATCCAGGCCGGAAATCGGAGCAGGGTCAGCCTTGCGTAATTCGCTGAGTCTGTGCATGGCCTTTCTTTTATTATTGACGATTTCGATCCCTTTCCTGAGCCTGGACGCATCAATGGATACTCCTGTGAGTTTTTCCACCGCATCTTTGAATCGTTGGTATTCCGCCCTGAGAAGGGCTCTTCCTTCCTCTGATTTCATCTGAGGCAGGTCCATAACATAGAAATTTGGAACAAGGTCCTTGAGTATCTCATGGGATTTTTTTTTGCCGTCACAGGTGTTCTCTCCTACGATCATGTCGGACGCTTCGACAAAAGGACAGACCTTGCCCAGCTTAAACCCGAAGGCGGATTTAATCAGGGAACAGGTGTTGCGGGGCAGAAGTTTTTCCACCTCGTCCATGGCAAAATCAGCGCCTGCGCAGAGCCCCACAATCGTGGCATCTGCTGCGCGTACGATCTCCTCCGGCACAAAGACGCAGAATGCTCCGATGACTTTTCTGCCGGCCTCTTTCTCATCCAACAATTCCTTAATGCGCAGGCCATGCACCTCGCTCATAACAAAGTCAAAGTAGCCCATGCCGTCAGGGCGATCCTTCTGTGCAAGATATATATCCTGATACCCTTTCCCCAGGACTTCAAGCAAGGCATCGTGCGCCCCAAGGTCCATGCCCAGATTTTTCCACATGTTTCTGTAATCTTCGCTCATTTTTTTATGCACCTCATTTGTCTTTATTTATCAATATCCGTTTATTTCCCTCTCTGCGGGTGAAATCGATAGAATCCAGATATTCAAGAACCGGGACCCCTACGGTCCTGCCATAGCCAAGGATCTCTTTGCTGTCCGAAAGGGTGAGACCTCCTTTTTGGATAATTGTTTTTCCAACCCTTGCCTTTATTTCCTCCATGGCATCGGGAGACAGGAAACGCCTGTCATTCAGAAGAATCAGCCTTTGCTTGCCATGAAGGTGACTTAGTAATCTCTCGATTCTATTTTTCGGAATTTTCCCGTGATGGAGTTTCCAGATTGTATGTGCACTAAAAGGCGTAAGGCCCGAATTCCGTGCGTAATCCAGGCAGAATCTGACTAAAGACTCCTGTTCAACACATATTTTTGCCGCACTGTTCTTGCTGCGAAAACCGTTATGATTTTTTTCAAGCCTCCCTTCGTTTGAGAGTTCCGCCAGCATCCTCTGGACAAGGCGCTCGCCGGCTGAAAAGCGCAACAAATTTTTGATTTCCTGAGAATTAAGTGACAATTTCAGTGGATGTTTTGTTAATTCCTTTTCAATTAATGACGGCAAATCCTTTTTAAGCTTTTTATAATGATCACGTCTGAGGAACCCTTCCTCGCCAAAAGACAACAGCTCTCTCTTTTTGACCCTTTCCTCTATCTCTATATCGATTGCCCTCAAGGGGAAACCGGTATCCCTTGCAATATCCCGGGCTGTCACAAAATGGGCCCAGTGTCTTTGAAAAAGATAGTCAAGGAAAATGGCTGTATTGTTCTGCTTAAGGGCCTGCAGGTAAGGAATAGCCGTAGATGCTTTTGCATGCCTGTACTTTTCTCCAGTGGTCTCCAGAACAGTGCCTCCTCCGATGACTGTGTGTTTATTCAGCAGGCAGATCACAAAATGGTCTTTTGGAAGGGCAGCCACGGGCTTTATCAGCCGGAATTGCACCAACCCCTTTTCGCCGGGTGTCAGTTCTTCTTTTTCCATGATGACAACAAGCGCGTTGGTTACTGATGTCCCCAGGAATAGTTTCACCCTCTGCCGGTTTCTGACTCCTTTTTTCACGGTTTCGAGGATTTTGAGTTCCACATTGAGGAGATAGGGCGTATTCAAGGACTTAGGAGTTGCCAGGGCCATTCCCCTGCTTATTGCTTTAAGCGGGACCTTGTGAAGGTTTATTCCTACCCTTTGGCCGGTGGAGACCTGGCCGACTTTACGATGATGAACCTCGATAAAACGAGCCCGGGTCTCAATCCCGGATGGCAAAAGAGTAAGAGAATCATTTTGTTTCAAGGTTCCGGACAGGACTGTCCCGCTGACCACGGTTCCGAATCCTGTAGAACTACTGATACGATCAATCCAGAGCCGAAAGGGATTATGAACGTCTTTATTCTCAGTGTCCTGCGAAATGGTGTCCAATTGTTCGAGAATGTTCTCAACGCCTCTCCGGTCTACTGCGGAAAAGGGAATTACCGGCCTATTCTCCAGAAAAGAGCCTTTTACCAGTTCACTGATTTCAAGCTCGGCAAGTTCCAGTGTTTCGCTGTCCACCAGATCCGCCTTGCTCAAAACAATAAAACCTTTTTTCACTTTAAGAAAACGGAGGATTTCCATATGCTCTCCGGTCTGGGGCATGACTCCATCATCCGCGGCCACAACCAGGACGGCTGCATTAACACTGCTTAACCCTCTTATGGTGTTTTTTAGAAAATCGGTGTGTCCTGGAACATCCAACAAGGCCACCTGAATTCCTGAAGGAAGATCCAGAATGGCGACGCCGCTTTCAATGGACAGACCACGCTGTTTTTCAAGTTGAAGACGATCCGTGTCAATGCCGGTCAAAGTCAGAACCAGGGCGGTCTTCCCGTGGTCCGCATGTCCGGCTGTTCCAATAGTAATGGATCTGTTCATGAGTCCGAGAGTAACTCCGTTTGTTAAAGGTTTGTTTACAAATGGAGGGGGCAAGGGGAATCGAACCTCCTCCCGGTTTTGCAGACCGGGCCAACGGGTTTGAAGCCCGCGGGGCGCCCAGCACCATTGCCCCCGAAAAACAGGGCCGTCTTAGTCATATCGGCCTTGCTGCAAAGGATAATACCTGGAAGTATTCCTTGTGAAAGGAGTTAAATATTGAGGATAGGCGGAGGATAGAGCGAAAAAGCCGATTTGTCAAACTGGAAATTCCGATATAAAATAGGGAAGAGGTTCGGTTTTTCCTATAAAAAGCCGGTTTAATTATCGGAAAAACCAGTTTGACAAATAGAAATTCCCTCTGTATTTTGTTGTTCATAGTTTTTTTTAATGATCTAAAAATATCATCACAAGGAATCCATCCATACTGCTTAGGTTTTTTAGGGTCTATCCACTTGATGTATCGGAAAAATAAAGTGTTCTGTGTTTTTGCCCATAGGGCATTATGTTCAGTAGATATAAAATCGATGAAAGGGGGAAATAAATGGCACAATTGAAAAATTTTTTTTCGACACGCTGGGGAATTATAAGTGTAGGAGCCTTTATCGGAGTGCTTGCTTCGCTTTTACAGAAATTAGGCAATCCTGGGAATATGGGTATTTGCGTTGCCTGCTTTGAAAGAGATATTGCAGGGGCAATCGGAATTCATAGGGCGGCTGTGGTCCAGTATATGCGGCCCGAAATCATCGGCTTTGTTCTGGGTTCACTAATTGCCGCATATCTTTTCAAGGAATTTCGGTCCCGGACAGGCTCAGCTACTATTGTTCGATTCATGCTGGGAGTTTTTGCCATGATCGGGGCACTGGTCTTCCTGGGATGCCCGTGGCGAGCTTTACTACGCTTTTCAGCCGGTGATGGAAATGCCGTTTTGGGATTGCTCGGACTGGTCGGCGGCATCTGGATAGGCACTCTTTTTCTTAAAAGCGGGTATAACCTGGGGCGTGCCGAGAAGACATACACCTCGGTGGGATGGTTATTACCTTTGACCATGATCGGTTTTTTAATGTTGATGCTCATCTTTCCGCAAATTGATGGAGAGGCCAAAAGCGGAATCCTGTTTTACAGTGTAAAAGGTCCCGGCGTGATGCATGCACCTCTGATTATTTCCCTGCTGGCCGGCCTTGCTATAGGGTTTGCTGCGCAGAGAAGCCGTTTTTGTACTATGGGTGCTTTTCGGGATTTAATTCTGTTTCGACAGGCCCACCTTTTCTCAGGGCTTATTGCCCTGGTGGTTTTCGCTTTTATAACAAACCTGATAGTGGAGCAGTTTCATCCAGGCTTTGTCAAACAGCCGGTGGCCCATACCATGCATGTCTGGAATTTCGGCGGGATGGTTCTGGCCGGCCTTGCATTTGCCCTGGCAGGAGGATGTCCGGGACGGCAGCTTTTTCTGGCTGGTGAAGGCGATGGAGATGCAGCGGTTTTCGTGCTGGGTATGATAGTCGGAGCAGGTTTTGCTCACAATTTCGGCCTGGCGAGTTCTCCAAAAGGTGTTGGCCCTCACGGTATTGCCGCTGTGATCATCGGGCTTTCGGTCTGTCTGTTTATCGGTTTTACCATGAGAAAAAAATAATCAAGGGTAATCGTTCACAGGCGCCCCACCTGCACGCGATCAGTCCGGCTCACATAGCTTACTATAGTTCGCCGGCCTGCTAGCGTACATCTGGGGCGCCTGTGAACGATTACATACTGAGGAGTCTGCTAAGTAGGGGACCTCTCTGAACGGTTACAATCAAGGGAGGTAAAAGATGAGTATAATAGTCGATGCAGGAGGGCTTTCCTGTCCACAACCGGTCTTGATGACGCTAAATAAGATCAAAGAGATACAAAAAGGGGAAATTATAGTAAGGGTGGATACGGACACTTCAAAGGAGAATGTGAGCCGTGCGGCCGAGAGCCGGGGGTGGGATGTGGCTGATATTCAAAAGGATGAGACAGGATACCGGCTTATTATCAAAAAGGAGTAGTAAGATTTGTCTTTTTTAGGCTTTTTAAAACAGAAACGATCTGAAACCGGGGATGATCAAAACGTAGATCGCGGGATTCTGGTGTTCGAGAACACCAGTGAGGTAATCAGGGCTGAAAGTGTCCTTAAATCAGAAGGATGGAAGATAAAAGTTGTGGGCCCTCCGCCTGAAATCCGAAGCGGCTGTGATCTGGTTATTGAGATTCCCCTCATAGAAGAACTGAACATCCTGCGGACTCTTGAGAAAGCCGGGGCTTCGCCGCTGGAAACAGTGCCTGTCAGCAGTCCATTGCTGCAACCCGTGGATCTCTTCCAGAATAAAGATTTCGGAAAATACCTGATGATCCGGGCGGCCAATATGAAATTGACCATTGATAAGGAGACATTGAATATCGTAAATGTCTCCGGTGGCGGCTGCCCGGACGTTCCTTATCTGGCTCAGGAGATGGTGGGTAAAACAATGGCTGAAGCGCCGGACCCACGGGAAATCGGTCATACCCTGTGTGGCTATGCGCTCCAACTGGCATATGAGGAGATGTCGCGCCGATGTTCGCTGTAGCGGGGACCGTACCGGTTCAAGATTTCCCCCTGGTGGCAGGAGAAGTTTTTCTGGAAGATGATAATATCCGTATCCGGGAAATGCGGGTCCCGGTAAATCGAGGGACTCCGGCTTTGATGGCCGCGGCCGTCAAAGCATGCGAAGCGCTGGATCAAGGCGCTCCCTTTGGATATCTTGTGGGAGACATCGGACTGGGAGATGGGAGCCGCAGGCTGTATGAATACATGACCGGACATCTTGATAAATTCGATTTCCAATCAAAATACGGAACAGGTCTGCAAGCAATTACTTTTCATTATCTTCAGCCTGATGTGGACTGGCATAACAGAGTCCTGTCTACCGTGAAGGAAATGGAAAAGGCGCCCATATTAATCGCTGACGCCGGTTTTATGTATGCTGCCAAGATGAGCGGGAAGGCAGCGGAATATGATCTTTTTACACCGGATGTCGGTGAACTGGCTTTTCTGGCGGATGAAGAGGCCCCGCATCCATTTTACACAAGGGGTTTTATTTTACACGAAGAAGACCGGATACCTGAGCTGATTGCCCGGACATATAAATATAAAAATGGAGCGCGTTGTCTCCTGGTAAAAGGGAAACAGGATTATGTGGCAGACCGGCATGGAATTCAGGCGACGATTGACAGTCCAATGGAAGAGGCCATGGAAGCCATGGGCGGCACAGGAGATACCTTGACCGGTATTGTAACGGCTCTGATCGGAACAGGCATGGAGGTTATGAAGGCTGCTACTATTGCTGCAAGAGTAAATCGACTGGCCGGGTATTATGCAAAGCCGACACCCGCCACCCAGGTGATGGAGATTATTAAGCATATACCGACCGCTTTGTAAATATTCGGCTTGATGCCGGAAAATAGCTAAAATTACCAAACTGTAAATGTTTGGCAACGCTTCACAGGGAGGTGAGCAGGCTGATCAGCTATACTTGGGTATGCTGGGCAGCCTGATCGCCTTCCTGTGGAGTGTTGCCGAATATTTACACCGCTTTTGCTAATGAAAAAGGAGAATCGTGGATAAAAAAGTCATAAAGAAAGATCAACAAATCCGTCCGGAAATGACCGTACTGGATGTTGTTTCCGGATACAAAAAAACCGAGCAAGTGTTTAAACAGTATGATAAACAGGCAGGCGTTTGTATTTGCTGCCAGGCGCTTTTTGAACCCTTAAGAAAAGTTGCGGTAAGATATGGTTTAAACCTGGAAAAATTTCTGGCTGACCTGGAGGCCGCAGCCGCTCAATAGTAAATGTTCACGCACCGCATCCGGAGTCTCGCAGGCTTGCTTAACCTGCACGCGATTAGGGCAACCAGTATAAGGTGGGCTATAAATATTCGGCAGCACTCCACAGGAAGGCGATCAGGCTGCCCAGCATACCAAAGTATAGCTGATCAGCCTGCTCACCTCCCTGTGAAGCGCTGCCAAACATTTACAATTTGGTGGTTCTAGCTATTTTCCGGCATCAAGCCGAATATTTACGGTGGGCTATAGCTGATTGCCCTGATCACGCACAGGTACGATTTTTTTGTGATCAGCTTCACTTCAGGTCCCATCCATTCTTCAATCGAGAGACTTTGATTTTCAGTAAAAAATTTTTCCCGGCTTTTCGTTATTAAATAACTCGACAGTCCAAAGTTTTCATATTTAAGTTTGACGACAACTTCAAATTTTCAGAGTTGACGATACTGAGATGAATAAATGCCGGATTTAACCCCATTGGCCCCCCAATAGCAATTACAGTTGACCATCACCGAGTCAATCGGTCTAAGTCGGTAAAACCCATAATACAATCGGAAATAGCGTTTGACAATAGGCCTTCGTCTGATATATTTTTGTTTATCCCTGTTTGTATGGATGAAAGACCCGTAAGTCAGGTCAATGGCAAACATAACCATGAACCGATAGCAGAAGGCCATTGCGAGACAACCTATGGGGCCAAGTGTGAGTGGATACAAATGATGGAAGACCGATGGCTCTCCGCAGATGATATTGTGGCTTATCTCGGCATCAAGCGGGATACCGTTTATAGATGGATAAGTGAAAGAAATATGCCTGGGCACAAGATCGGTCGCTTGTGGAAGTTTCGTAAAGAAGAGGTCGACGAGTGGATGCGAAGCGGAGGTGGCCGGAGTGATGCCAACGATAAGCCGGTCGACGAACCGCAATCCTGAGGACTTTGAGGATTTTGTTCTGGCAGCAGCCCCCAATAACGAACCCGTCGGAAAACTAATGCGTGAACTTCGGGAACCGTGCCACGGCAGAGCCGTTCTTATCCTCGATGCGCGCTCTCTGCGTGGGTCTCCCTGGATCATTCACGGCGCTGCCGAGCGCGGATTCACGATTCACGATGCAAGAGCTACCGGAGTCGAACTGCCTGCGGACACTACCTCCTTCGCCAAGGCGCTCGGATTTTCCCAACGTTGGCGCTCGACAACAACGGTGCAGGATCTGCTCACAAATTGACCGGAGCGCGAACGGAATCTACGGACATTGCCTGGAAGGATTGCGCTGACTTCATCGGCTCTGAACCCGATTGGGTGTTCTGGCATCACTGGCCGGATCATCGCCTGCACCATCATGATGAGGCGGGCAAGGGCCTGTCGACGCTGACCAAGGAGATACGGGAACAGCGGACGCTGGATTGATGAAAATGGAGACACGGGTCATTGGGTGCCGGCCATCGATCTTTCCCTGAATACGTGGCACGGACAGCATCAGTTTGTACTGGGACGTCGAAAATGGAAGAGCGCGGGCGGATATCCAACGCTGACGCAGGGAGGATTAAGCGTGCTCGAAGTTGCAGTGCCTTGGATAGAACTATCGAAATGAGGCTATTACATGGCAAAAGACCTTAATAAAAAGCCTTATGACGAGGCAACGCTCACCAAACTGGAAATCTTCGAACAATATCTGATCGCGTGGCTACCTGTGTTCATACATACACCCCATACAAGCAAAGCCATGATCTGCGATTTTTGTGCCGGTTCTGGATATGATTCTATTGGCATAGATGGAAGTCCTATTCGCATCGTCAAGCGAATAGACAATTATCGCGACCAGATTTTCCAGAATGATATTCATATCGATATTCTTCTAAATGATGTAAAAATCAAGAAATACCGTGAACTGGAGAACGCTGTCGCCGAATCGTTTCAGGAGGAATCCTGGCATGGCAAGGTTACTCTTTCTTGTCACAACGAAGATTTCCAGCAGCTCTTCCGGCAACAATACGAGCGCCTAAAACAACAGCCAAACCTCCTTTTTATCGACCAGTCCGGCGTCAGGCAGGTCACGAATGAAATCTTCCAGATGCTGATCGGCCTGAATAAAACGGACTTTCTGTTTTTCATTTCGTCATCAGCGATAAAGCGGTTTGCCGGAACAGCCGAGTTTAGTACCTTAGTGGTAATTTTCTTGTTTTTTCTGGCAGGAAATCAAAAAGGTGAAATATTTTTAAATAGTTACACGCTGCTGTTAAGGTACTTATCCAGGACCTTTAAAAATTCCAGTTTATCTGGGTTAGGAGTCTTTTTCCTGACATTGATCCCGATAAGATTTCGGCTGCCAAGCATGAAGATATTCATCGAATCATGCTGGACTACTACACGCTGAAAATCCCAGAGACAATCTCACAAGGTTGTATCCCTTTTCGCTTAAAAAAGGGTCAAACATTTACGGTTTAATTTTTGGTTCAAAGCATCCCCTCGGTGTTGAGAAGTTTCTCGATCTGGTATGGGTCCAAAACGCCATCAACGGGGAAGCTAATTTCGACATCAATGACGACGTTGAAAAAGGGCAACCGACCCTATTCGATTTGCTACCCGACTTCGAACGTCCTAAAACCAAACGAGAATTGTTTGAAGACTATCTGGAAGAGTTCATTCACAATCACGGCCAGGTCACAAACCGTGAAGTATACGACTTTACATTGATTCATGGCCACCCAAAGTCTCATGCGGGCGAATGCATAATACGCTTGAAAAGTGAAGGTAAAGTAGAGTATAGCGGGCGAATCGGGTTCAGCTATAAATCCTGCGGCAAGAAGAATTCCGTACTAAAGACAATAAAATGGATAACTAATGGCTAATTCCAAAATAGAATGGACAGATTCAACATGGAATCCAGTGACGGGTTGCAGAAAAACAAGTGCAGGATGCCTGAACTGCTACGCGGAACGTATGTCCAAGCGGTTGAAGGCAATGGGGCAGGCAAACTATGCTAATGGCTTTGAGGTAACGATGCACCCGCACGTCATTGAGCATCCGCTGAAATGGAAAAAGGCACAGGTCATATTTGTGAACTCTATGAGCGACTTGTTTCACGAGGATGTTCCGCTGGAGTTTATCCGGCAAATCTTTGATGTGATGACCAGGGCAGACTGGCACACATTTCAGATTTTGACCAAACGGTCCAAGCGTCTGGAAGAATTGGCTCCGCTGCTGGAATGGCCCAAAAACGTTTGGATGGGTGTGACGGTCGAGAATGCCAGTTGTGCCTACCGTATCGAGCACCTTTGCACTGTCCCTGCAGCAGTGCGGTTTTTATCAATGGAGCCGCTGTTGTCAGCGGTGGATGACATGAACCTTGACGGCATCGACTGGGTTATCGTTGGTGGCGAATCAGGCCCGGGGGCACGCCTAATACAAAAACAATGGGTATATGGCATCCGCAAGCAATGTCGAGAAGCAAAGGTACCTTTCTTTTTCAAGCAGTGGGGAGGTATTAATAAGAAAAAGGCAGGCCGGGAACTTGACAGCCGGATTTATGACGAGATGCCGGAACAACCTTGGAAATATTGTCATCCGCCGATGAAAAAGACTGAATGGCTGGCCAGAGAGGTGGCCATGGTCGTAAATGCAGGCAAGGCCTGGGACTGTGAAACGGTTGACTTTTCAAATCCCAACCGTCCGCCAACGTGTTTGGAGGTCGATTTTCCGATCCTGCCTATCAACCAGATTGCGGCTATCGAAGGCAATGCGGGCAAGCCCATTTACCAGATGTCCAAGTGGTGGGCGCGGAGATGCAGCAGCGTATTCCGTGCCATGCTCATAACCGCTGCCATGAAAGCCCCGGAGGACCCGTCCGAGGCAGCCAAGCAGGTATGGGATGCCTATTACGGCAACCATCAGAAAAAGGGCGCGTTCAAGCATCTCAAGGTTGCCGACATCTTCATGGGCGGCAGCACCACAGTCGTGGAAGGCTCGCGTCTCGGCATGCAGATGTACGGCAACGATCTGAACCCCGTGGCCTGGTTCGTGGTCAAGAACGAGATGGCCAAAGTGGAGAATGCCGAGGTCAAGGCGCAGATCATGCCTTTCTACGCCTGCGATTGCCCGTGCGGCCACAAGGGCAAATGGACAAAGGTCGGTACCGGGGAGGTGATGGGTGATGATTTCGAGCCTACCTCACTTTGCCCCGAGGAGCATAAAGAGTATAGCTATGAAGGCCCCTAATCATCTATGTCTTTTGGGCCAAGCACGGTCCCTGCCAGGTCACGGGCTGCGGCCATCGCACGCCGATCATGACCAGCCCCGCGTCATGGTGGTAAAAACCATTTCCGTGAAGTATTGGGTTCACCAATGCCCTCACTGCGGTGGCAAATACGACCTGGAAGAACGAGAAGCACGCATGGCCCCTGGTGGTAATCTCGCTTTCACGTTTCCACCACAGTGAGGACGCGCCGTGGGTAGCGGTTTTGGAGTCGTTGTTTGACGCGGGATTCTACCTTGCGGCCACCTACCTGATTCGCAGCGACGAGACCAAAGGCACGGGTGAATTCGGCTCCGAGAAAATCGAATACGACATCATCCACGTCTGCCGTAAGCGCATGGAGGACCCCGAGCCCATAAGCTGGAACACAAGATGCGCCGCCAGTGTCCGCTGCCTGCAGGAGATGCTGGAACATCACCGACGGACCAATTCAGAGCGAGGAAATAAAATGAGCAAGACAGACTCAATCGTGAATGCCCAAGAATTACCCTGCGGCGCTCGTTTTTTTCGTTGCGCCCTTCAAGTGAATCCATTTGATTATATTGTACGGCATAGCAAAGAGACGGTGTTCAACAACGAATCGGATTATAATGCGGCGATAGTGAAGGCGTGTAAGAGAATCGGTATTGAGGTGATCGCTATTACCGATCACCAGCGTTGCAGCACCGGACAGTCACTGGCCGAAGCGGCCCGCGCTGAAGGAATTATTGTTTTTATCGGAGCAGAATTGGAAACCAAAGAGGGTGTTCATATGTTGCTTCTTTTTGAACCGGATGCCTCTTGGGAGCGCTGCAACGGTATATTGGGCGATTGCGGAATTCATGACCAGGCGAATCCGCCTTCGGCAATCAAATATGATGTACATGAGTTACTGCGTGAATCTGTCCGATGGAACTGTATCTGTGTTGCCGCCCATGTAGCGAGTGAAAAAGGCTTGTTGCAGGTACTGGATAATCAGGCCCGGGCGGCGGCATGGAAATCCGAGTATCTTCCGGCCTGCTCTCTGCCCGGCCCGGCGAAAGATGCACCACCGAACCTGCGGCCAATTTTGCTCAACAAAAACTCTGACTATCTTCGTGATCGACCTGTAGCTGTAATCAACGCTCAGGACGTGTCAAGTCCGGATGATTTTGAAAAAGCTGGCTCGTCTTGTTGGATAAAGATGTCAGATGTTACGATTGAGGGATTACGACAGGCGTTTCTTGATCCTGCTTCCAGGATACGTATGGCCAGTGATCCACCTCCGGAGGAGCACACCGAGTTCATTGCCATATCATGGCAAGGTGGTTTTCTCGATTGTGCGGCAATTCATTTAAATGAAAACCTGAATGTCCTAATCGGCGGACGAGGAACAGGGAAATCAACTGTCGTTGAAAGTATCCGTTATGTCCTTGGCATGCAACCACTCGGTGAGGAAGCCCTTAAGGCTCATAGTGGCATTGTTCGCCAGGTACTTCGTAGCGGCACAAAGATTTCAATGCGGGTCCGCTCTTACCACCCGGATAAGCGTTATTACCTGATCGAACGAACTATTCCGAATCCACCTGTTGTCAAAGACGAGACCGGCAATGTTCTCAATCTGACTCCCACGGATGTCGTCCCCCAGACCGAAATATACGGACAACATGAGATCTCGGAACTTACTAAAAGCCGCGAAAAACTCACACACCTTCTCGACCGTTTCGTAGAATGCGATACCGATATCTTAAAACGAAAAAGTGGCGTTCGCCGGCAGTTGGAGCGTTCACGCTCGCGTTTGCTTGAAACCCACAGAGAGCTTCTGCAAATTGAGGATCGTCTCGCCACTCTGCCGGCTCTTGAGGAGACATTGCGTCGGTTCCAGGATGCCGGGCTTGAGGAGAAACTTAAGGAGCAGAGCCTTCTTGTTCGGGAAGAAAGGGTGCTTAAGACTTCAGGGGAACGGCTAAGCCCCTTCAAGGAACTGCTGAATCAATTGGAGAGTGATCTTCCAATTGATCGTGCTTTTATCTCTCCAAAAGCGCTGGAGAATCTTCCCGGAAAGGAAATTTTGGGTGATACGAACGACATCCTGGAACAGTTCACAAAGGACATGAATAGTATCGTCGCTGAAATAAAGAAGGCTATCGGAAACGCAGAGACTGGTTTGGGTGAAATACGGAGCCGCTGGGGGGAACGAAAAAAGGCGGTTATGGCGGCGTATGAAGCCATCTTGCTTGAACTGCAGAAATCGAAGATTGATGGTGAGGAATTCATCCGCTTAAGGCGACAAATGGAGGAACTCCGTCCGCTAAAAGAAAGGCAAACCGCGTTACAGCGCAATTTGAAAGAGTATGAAACTGAACGGCGGAATCTTCTCTCTGAGTGGGAAGACGTAAAGGCCGAAGAATTCCGGCATCTGGAACGTGCGGCAAAAAAAGTAAACAGGAAACTTGAAGGACGTGTTTTGGTCGATGTTGCTGCAGGCGGAAATAGGGAACCGCTGATTCAGCTTCTGCGTGATCAAATTGGAGGACGCTTGTCCGAGACGATTGAGTCCTTGACGCAAAGCACAGACTTCTCTCTTCCGATATTCACTGAAGCATGTAGAGAAGGTCGGGAGGCTTTGTCCCTGCAGTTCAACATCCCTACCAGCCAATCAGAACGTATTGCTCAGGCAAAGCCCAATATCATAATGCAAATCGAGGAATTGGAGCTGCCGCCTACCACAACCATTAAACTAAATGTCGCTGCTGACGATCAACCACCAGTGTGGCAGACGCTTGAAGACCTTTCCACAGGACAAAAAGCAACTGCGGTTCTCCTTCTCCTGCTGCTTGAGTCGAGCGCACCTCTGGTTGTGGACCAGCCGGAAGATGATCTCGATAATCGCTTTATTTCCGACGGAATAGTGCCAAAAATGCGAGAAGAAAAACGCCGACGTCAGTTCATCTTCGCCACCCATAACGCCAATATCCCGGTGCTGGGAGACGCCGAGTTGATAGTCGGGCTAACAGCGTTCGGTGAGGCGGGACAAGGCAAAGCGAAGCTTTCTCAGGAGCATATGGGGTCTATCGACACACGCCTCGTCCGTGAACTTGTTGAAGAAGTCCTGGAAGGTGGAAAGGACGCTTTTGAGATGCGACGCTTAAAGTACGGATTTTGAGGGGTAATTAAATGACAAAGACAGAGCTGTTAGAGCTAATCAAGAACGGTGAAAACTCTGGAATTGAGTTCAAGCGCGACACTATAGACAACCGGGCCATGGCCAAAGAGCTAGTTGCATTTGCTAACTTACGAGGCGGCCGTGTGCTTTTGGGAGTGGATGATGATGGCAGCGTGGTTGGGATAACCAGGGATCGGTTAGAAGAATGGATTATGACTACCTGTCGAGATAAAATTCGCCCTGAGTTAATCCCGTATTATGAAATAATCCGCGATGTGGAGCCAGGGAAAGATGTAGCTATTGTTCAAGTTGACCGCGGATGGGCGGTCCATCATGTTTGGCACAATAACCATCGGACTTACTATATTCGTGTTGGAACACAGAGCCGCGAGGCCAGTGCCGAGGAACTTGAGCGGTTGTTTCAGCAGCGTGGGGCCTTCCGGCTGGAGGTACGCGGGGTATCGGGCTCATCCATGGACAATTTTGACTATCGTCGCTTAAACGATTATTTTCAGCGTATCCGCTCTCAAGAAACGCCAGGCACGGATGATACGAATGCCTGGCAAAATCTGCTTGTAAACACCGAATTCCTGGTTGATGAAGACGACACGACTCCGGCGACAGTTGCGGGCTTACTTCTGTTTTGCGCTAATCCGAATCGTTTCTTGCCCCAAGCCGGAATAGATGCCGTTGCTTATCCTGGAAAGGAAAAGGATTATGCCGCTAAAGAACGGTTAGCTATTCGCGGTCCTATGACGGCCCTGTTTGGGAGCGAAGGACTCGTTGAAAATGGACTTGTGGAACAAGCGGTGGAATTCACAAGGCGAAATACCGAAGTGTCGGCCGGTTTTGCTGATGGTGCGAGGCGCGAGGAACGATGGTTGTATCCGGAAGAAGCGATTAGGGAAGCCATTGTCAACGCCCTTGTTCATCGGGACTACCTTTTGTCGGGAACGACTGTGGAATTGTCTATATATGAAGATCGATTAGAGGTGGTTTCTCCCGGACGTCTTCCTAACGGCATCACTCCACAGCGTATGATAACGGGGTGCCGTTCAGCCCGGAACCAATTGCTCAAAGATGTCATGAGAGACTACGGTTATCTTGAGCACATGGGCATGGGTGTGCCTCGCAAAATCGTTAAAGAAATGCAAAAACATAACGGCACTTCGCCCGATTTGGTCGAGGATGAGGAGCGCTTTTTGGTCAGACTGTGGAAGAAGAAATGAAAGAAATAGACGTCAGGGGTTTGGCCTGCCCGGCTCCGGTATTGCGGACAAAAAACGCCATAGAAGAGAACAACTTAAATAGTATAAAAGTCCTGGTGGATAATGAAGCGTCCATGCAAAACGTCGACCGTTTTCTTAAATCCCGGGGTTTTAAAGTCTCATTACAGGTGAAGGATGGGGATTTTCATGTTACAGGGAGGCATGAAGGTGGAACTGAGACTGAAGTCGCGGCGGCTGAAAAACCGGATGATGAAAAGAAAAAAACCATGGTTATGGTTGTAACGGACTGCATGGGTCACGGGGATGATGAGCTTGGCTCAAAGCTTATGGTGAGTTTTTTAAAAACCATAAAGGAAATGGGTGATGAACTGTGGCGGCTGGTTTTTGTGAATAACGGCGTTAAACTTACTATCGAAAATTCCGAGGTGCTGCCGATTTTGAAAGAATATGAAAAAGACGGTCTGCATATCCTGGTCTGCGGGACATGCCTGACTCATTTTGATTTGCTGGACAAAAAACAGGTGGGCGAAACCACAAATATGCTCGATATTGTTACAGCCATGCAACTGGCCGATAAGGTGATTAGTATTTGACAAAGGAAATGAATATGGTTTACCTATTTGTTCTGAGGAAATAAATCATGGCAGATGAAAAAATAAAAGCACTTCGTCTCACGGAAACAGTAACAGGTTCGGGGTGAGCGTCGAAACTGCCTCCAGGGGACCTGGACAGGGCGCTATGCGGGATGGAATTTCCCACTGATTCGAATCTGATCGTAGGTCTTGATCGTGCGGATGACGCCGGTGTTTACAAGATCACGGATGATATAGCCATTATTCAGACTGTGGATTTTTTTACGCCCATTGTGGATGATCCATACCAGTTCGGGCAGATCGCTGCTGCAAATGCCTTAAGCGATGTATATGCCATGGGTGGTGTGCCGAAAACCGCAATGAATCTGGTGGCCTTTCCGCTAAAGCAGATGGATATGTCCATTCTCCGTCAAATTCTTCAGGGCGGAATGGATAAGATGAAAGAGGCGGGCGTGGTGCTGGTGGGCGGGCACAGTGTGGAGGACAATGAACTGAAATACGGTTTGTCTGTCATGGGTTATATTCACCCGGATCGAATTCTTTTAAAGAAAAACCTTAAACTCGGAGATCGACTGATTTTGACAAAACCCCTGGGAACAGGAATCGTGAATACAGCAATTAAGGGAGGGCTCGCTTCCGAAAAAGTCGTTGAGTTTGTCACAGGTCTTATGGCGACCCTGAACAGGGATGCGGCAGATGTAATGAATGATTACCCTGTCAGCGCATGCACGGATATTACCGGTTTCGGCCTGATCGGTCATTTGGCGGAGATGGTGTTTGATTCCAGGTATGGTATAGAAATTTGGACTGAAAAAATACCGATTATCCCCGAAGCCATAGAGTATGCCGGTATGGGTTTGGTGCCCGCGGGAGCTTACAAAAACCGTGAATTTCGAGAATCAATGGTCGATTTTGCCCCTTCCGTGGATATCCTGCTTCAGGATGTTCTTTTTGATCCCCAAACATCCGGAGGGCTATTGATCTGTGTGGAAAAAGAAAACGCTGATGATATGGTGAAAAGTTTAAAGAAAAAGGGAGTAGATAATGCGGCTGTTATCGGAGAAGTGTTGTCCGGGCCAAAGGGAAGGATTGTTGTAATTTAATTGTATAGAAATTTCCATTTTCCTTAACCTTGAACAGTGAACGTCCAACATCAAACGTCCTAACATCGAATGGTGAATGGAAAAGATAAAGAAACAGACTCAAGCAGGGCATATCGGTGCTTGCGGATGAAATATTCCGCAATATGATGTTGGAATTTTTTTCCGGTCCTTCAAACATGATTTTACAGCGATTCCTGGCGCATTTCATCTTCAACAGGTTGCATTATAATTCGACCGTCTTTATAAATAACAAGCGGTGTACGGGTTTCCCTTGCTGTTTTACGGGCTTTTTGAGCCGCCCGCAGCAACGCCGCTTCAACCCTGGCAAGATCGGGGTCTTGAATTGTCTTTTTTGTTGTGGTCATCGATTTTTTCCCTCATCAATGAGTTGTGGGCTTTCGCCTGAATTATTATACAGCACCCAGGCATCGACTAAATTTTTATAGATATTATGAAAGTTATTCCATCCTTTGTCAAACCGGCGATGGATAACCGGCTCATCCACATTGTGACCGCCCTGGGCAACACGAATCCGCACCCGTTCCACAGCAATTTCCACGTCCGGCAGACTGAGAAAAATTAGTTTGGTCCGATATCCGATATCCTGCCACTGCCGGATATATCGGGCGTAAAGGCGGCCGCTCAGCGTGGTTTCAAAGGCAAAACTTTCTCTGCGTCCAACATATCCCCTGATTTCTTCGATCATCAGACGACCAGCCCTGAATGCTGCTTGTTCAGGGGTGAATGGCGACAGCCCGGCCGCGATAAGATCAGCATTGACAAAGGAGGGACAGGCCGCTTCCCTGACCAGAAATTCTCTGGCGAATGTGGTCTTGCCCGCACCATTTGGCCCGGCAATGATAACAATTTTTTGCTCTTCACTCATAATTGACCCTGCACATCATTCTCTGTTATCCGTCGCTTACCGGTGACGCATTCGTGGATCAGGGACTTGCGGTATTGTTCGAGGGTTGAGATTTGTTTTTCGATGTTATCATGTAGCGTTGATAACTCTACACATTTTTTGTTTAGTGCCTTAGTGGTAATTTTCTTGTTTTTTCTACCCCTCAAGGGGGTACTGAAATGAGTGGCAGGAAATCAAAAAGGTGAAATATTTTTAAATAGTTACACGCAGCTGTTAAGGTACTTATACCCCTCAGGGGGGTACTGAAAATAGTCCAGGACCTTTAAAAATTCCAGTTTATCTGGGTTAGATAGCTGACGATAAATTTTTGTTCGGTGTCAGGAGGCAGTGGTATCGTGCCGTTTTTTACATGTCTGTTGGCAATTGCCCATCGTGTTATTCCCGTTGCTTCTCTGTGCAATTGGCTGGCAATAGATGCATCTCGCAAAACCCAAAAAAGATATGAACCTCTAAGCCTTTGATTATTACTGCGAATTATTGATAGATGGTACCCACATAGCAATTTGGGCTGAGTCTCAACTACTAAGGCGGGGACAGCAATGTCATATGGGTCTTCAGAGTCTTTTGTAATAAGAACATCTTTTTTAAAGAACATCTTCGCCATGAAATCCTCTATCCCGTACCCCACCGTCAATACGTTTTCAGTATCCCCAAGATACTCAGGGTCTATTTCAAATACGACCGTAAACTCCTTGGCAAACTCTGTCAATGCGCAAACGCAAGCTTGCTTACTTTTTTAAGAACCGCTACCGGAATTGAGGACGGAGTCCTCGGCGCGGTTATGACTATCCACACCTTTGGCGATTATTGCCGTTGGCATCCTCATGTGCATGGCATTGTGGCCGATGGCCTTTTCTACGGCAACGGCAAATTTTACGTCATGCCCAAAAAAGTTGAGAAGAGTTTATTGCTCTCATCACGCAACATATCCCGGATAAAAGGGCACTGGTTCAGTTTAATTGGGAAAATTTATTACCGCATATTAAATGGTTACGCCATTCTAATTTTGAAAAGATCTTGCGGCGAAATTCGCTGTTCAATCACTCCCAAAGCCACAGCCGGTACCT
>JAYEJK010000149.1:0-7803 GCA_034660535.1 Thermodesulfobacteriota bacterium
AATGTGTGCGCGGGCACATATACCGTGAGTCTCCAGGTGACGGATGCGGAATCAGCCAGTGACCTGAAAGATTTTACTTTGACCGTTGCAAACGGAACACTTTTCGTTTCTCCTGCTCCGGGTGGTGGAACGGACTTTAATTGCACTACGCCGACGTTTTTCCAGGATTTTACCGTATCCGGGCCGGCCCTTGGATCCATTGATAACTGGGTGCTTTCATGGCTTGTTGATCCGGGCGGTTTTGGGATAGAGGCGCTTGGAGACAACAAGGTCCGTTTTCAGAAGACTGATACGTCCATTGGCGGGACCTACTCTTTCAAGATTACCGGTTCAGACACTTCATGTCCTTTAAACACATTTGATTCCGGGTATTACTCCATTTCCATCAGCGGTGAGGCATGCTCAGCCCGTAGGTACAGAGACGAAGGGGACTGAATTTTTTTCGCGTCTTTTGCGAAAATCATTCTGTCCCCGGCTGACTGAGAATTTCAGCCAGGTTATCCCTTGCAAAGGTAATTGACGGGTCAAGGGTAAGGGCCAGTTCAAAATACCCGGCAGCCTGTTCGTTTTTCCCGATTCTCCGATAATTTATACCAAGATTCGCATAATCCATGGCTGAAGCCGGGTTTAATTCCACGGTCCGTTTAAAATGTGTGATGGCGGTTTCATACTCTTCGAGTTTGAAATGGCAGAAGCCCAGGAGATTGTGAATATCCGGCCTTTCATCATCCAGATTTGTCCCCTTAAGCAGCACGTCAATGGCATCACTATAACGTTCCATGTCCTTCAGGCAGGTCCCCATGTAGGAGTAGACATATGGAAGGTCCTCTTCCTCGGGGCTGCATTTCAAGGCCTGTTCAAAGTGATGAAGCGCCTCTTCGTATCTGCAAAGGGCCAGCATGTTACGCCCGATGTAAAATTCTATAAAATAGGACTTGGGCAACATTTTTGTCATTTTTAAGAGACGATTGTTGGATTCCTTCGGATCGGTGATCTGTTCGGCAACCAGTTTTGCGGCAAAGAGGCCCACGTTGTTTATCCTGGAACGTTCCCTGAAATGGGCCCCGGGTACGATTGTGTAGATTGCAGGGACTTGCAGCTTCGGGTGAATCGTGTTAACAACATAGATCTCCATCTCCAGTCCCCTTAAGGCGGTCAGACAGTTTTCTATCTCAACCTTAAGATTGTCGTTGCTGATGTTTGTCATTGCATTAAGTCTTATGGCGCTACCGGGATCAATGATATAATCAACCTCATCCATGCTGAGCGGTTTGGGAAGGCCGCTGGCAACATAATTAGCATTCGTATTGAAATCCCCTGAAAGTTGCGCAACCTCTGTCATGGCCCTGACAAGAGCCTTTTCAGGGTCAGGGGCCGCGCCCGCGGTAAAGACGATTTCACTTGAGTCGGGGAATGTGCTTCTGTCAATGGCCAGGGCCGCGACTGTCGGAATTCCTGTGTCGAGTGTGAAATCACTTAAATAGAACTCAATGGAGTTGTCTCTGAATTTCCTGACCAGTTCCTTTGCAATCTCTCCTTTTATCGAGTCAGGATCAATGAGAGGGACCCTGATATTGTCATGGCTGATTACGGCTGACACGTGTCTTTCAACTATTTCACAGACCCCCTGTATTATGGCTTCCTCATAACTATTACCCGCCGAGGGGCCGTTGAACTCGTTAATGGCAAAGAACCAGCTGAACGGGATCAGGACCTCTTTGTTTTTTGTCAGGTTTGTGGCCCAGGTCCATTGAACAGGGACATCTTCAAGCAGCTTCTTAAGTGTTGTTTCGTCCGTGGTCTTGTCGTGCACTGACTGAAGAATTCTATCTAGCGGCATGAGAGGATGACCGGCAGACTCAAGATCGTCGTAGGAACCTGTGATGAAATTGTCAGGGTTGTTTTTGAAACTGAAGAAACTGAATCGTTCGGCAAGTTCCATGCAGGCGCTTGCCCTTGACTGATCAGGAGTGCTGCCTTTGCCCATCTGTTTTTTTTCGCCGATGATTTCAAGGGCGTCTTTTCCGCAAACACTGAAGTATACCGGGATATCCAGGCGGCCGTTGTCAATCCGGCGCACATCTTCAAGGATGTCCAGGTCGATCTCGGCCAGACGGTTTTTGAATCGTTCAACCGTTTCAACCGGTGTGCAGACCTTGTCCTGGTCCAGGGTGTAGATCTTGAAGCTGTCGGCCGGCCGGATTGGCTTTTTTTTCATATTGAGTCTCCTCAGGGTTCAAGGTTAATCGCGTTGCTCTTTTCTGTACCCGCTTGGTTGGTAAGATTTTTTTTATCCTATTATTTTACAAGATGAATGTCGAATGTCGAACAAGGAACCGCAGAATTTCGAAGTGTGGTACTTCATCATTCGACATTCAATACAGTTTGCCTGTAATCGTTCACAGGCCCTCCATCTGAACGCGATCAGCCCGGCTCACATATTACTTATATAGTGACCCGAACTGCTAGCGCCCATATGGAGCGCCTGTGAACGATTACATTCTTAAGGAGTCTGCAAAATATGGGGCACCTCTGAACGGTTACGTTTGCCTTAGGGTTCGCTCAAAAATAAATTTACATTTTCAGGTGTCGAGGCGCCCGCATGGCAAGGCGCGAGGAGGGCGAATAGCAGAGCTATTTAACCGACGAGCAACGCAGCCATGTGGGATGGATCGGCGCATCAAAATGTGAAGTTATTTTTGAGCGAGCCCTTACCCCCTTAAACTTCTCCTTAACGCAGACAAGGATTGAAATATCCGAATTTCAGATATGGAAACCGGTTTTTGAGCTGGTTAAGCCAGTTATGTATTCCAAGAGGCTCTTTTTTTGAAACAGGTTTCATTTCATCGAAATACCAGTCCGGGTCTATGTTCAGGTTTCGTAATTGAATAAGGTCCGGCCTGTAGCGGTCTACTAGCCCGGCAAAGGCATCGGCTTCCTCAGGGACGTCCGTGAACCCGGGCATGATGAAATAATTTAAAGAAACAAATTTGGCGTGCCTTTTCATAACTGAAATGGATTCCAGCACATCGTTGAATTCGTATCCGCCCGGCCGGTAATATTGTTTGTAAAATTGTTTCCTGGCGCTGTTCAAGCTCACACGAATGCTGTCAAGCCCGGCCCTTGCCAACCTTTCCACAGCCTCCGGCAGGCTTGCGTTGGTGTTAAGGTTAATGGTGCCTTGATCTGTTTTTTTTCTGATCAGGCGGATTGCCTTTTCTATTGATTCGGCCTGGAGCAACGGTTCCCCTTCACAGCCCTGTCCAAAACTCACCACCGGATTCGGTGCGTTTAAAAGATGGGGCACGGCCACCCCTGCTATTTCGGAAACGCTTGGCTTAAATTTAATCCGGTCCTGGGTCGAGGGGCAACAGCCTGACGGTTGAAATGAGATGCAACCGATACAATTAGCATTGCAAGCCGGCGAAGTGGGTAAGGGCGCCTCCCATCTTCCCAGGAAATAGTTTTTTGCGGCCGGACAGCCGTATGTGAGACAGCACTTTCCAAGGTGTTGGATAAGCCGGTTTCCCTTGTGGAGTTTTAGCATTTTTAACGTCTTTTTTCTTATTCTATCAGGGTGGAAGCCGGAAGAGTCCTGGCGGATATCCGGATCACTTCTGAATCCGCAGACCCAAAACTTCCCATCGTACCATCCGACTGCAGTGTAGGCAAAGAGAGGCAGGTGATCAGCAGCAGGATTTCTTTTTTCAAATGCGGCGGTATGGATGGCCGTATTGGCTGGAGACATGAATGCAGCAACTGCCTGTATGCCTTCTTTTGGATCATCAGGGCTTTCTGTCGGCATAACAGGTTCGCCGGATGCTGGATCGATACCTATCGGATTTCTGTCAGGAAGTACAAATAGATCACTGCCTGGAGGCAGTGGAATAAGGTCATAAAGCGCGGGTCTGAAATACCGGCGCCCACTCTGGCCTGCCATCAGCAGTTCCGGGAAATCCTTTATCTCGCCTCGGCTGTTGGCAAAGACCAGGCATGGAGTCTTGTCGGGATGTTCAAGGTGCATTTCAGCCTCCGGTGCAAGGAAGTGTTTATATTGAATGATATCTTGTTTGACAAGATATGCGAACAAGGCTATTCTCATAACAAATCATCCAAAGGATTTCCAGATTTTTATGTCGGATAAACACACCAAGTCGAAAAACAGGCTTGACACGACACTAGAACCTTTAAACCCGGAACCCGGAATCTTTGAACGAGGTCATACATGATAGGGGTCGTTTCAAACAGGATCGTAGTTTTTGTATTCTCATGGCTTCTAATAATATTTTGTTGCGGCTGTGTTGCTTTCAGTTCCCATAATTCTCCCTTGATTTTACAGGATCAGTCTGCAAAGCCTGCTCATGAAAAGCAGGAGACAACCAAGAGAATTCCGGAATCGGCGGGACAAAGCAAGAAGACGGAATCAAAAACAGTCACTGAAGTTCAAACCGTTGCAAAGGCGCCTGCACATCCTCCGCTGTCAAAGTCACTTTCCATCTTGTTTGATCCTGTTCCCCCGAATCAAATGATAGCGTTTGTGGATTTTACCGACAGCAGTGGAGTTCGAACAAAACTTACCGACAAAGTGTATCAGCGCATTGAACCGAACGTAATTTCTGCAGGAATCAAAAAAGGACACAAATTTATTGAACGTCGTGATTTGAAGCTTATCCTTGATGAATGGGACCTTGATATGTTTGTAGTGGGGGAAGAGGACAAGGGCGCAAGGAGTCTTCTGGGGGCGGACCTGATCCTGACAGGCATGGTGTCTGTTGAAAACTCATGGGCATATCTCACATTTAAATTAACCAGCCTGGATGGCGGGCAGATCGTTTCCGCAGGTGATGGCTGGTTGTTTTCGGAAAAGTTTTCCCAGCAAACCGGGCACGTAAAAAAAGAAATCAGCGCAATTCATCCGGAGAAGAAGGCAAAGAATATTTCCGGCAGTACGGACGGCAGTCTGCGTTTATGGACGGACAGGAGCGAATATAAGATCGGGGATGAATTGACGATTTTTTTCGAGGTGATGAAACCGATGTATGTCCAGTTGATCGATGTTACACCATCCGGCGAAATAACCACAATATTTCCAAATGATTATCAGCCGGACAATTTTTGTCGACCCGGAACAAAGTATCAGGTGCCTCCTGCTGATGCCCGGTTTGCTCTGGAAGTGACAGGTCCTGCCGGTACGGATCGCATCAAGGCCCTGGCAAGTGAGACGCCCCTTCCTCCAAATACCGGAATCAATACCCGCGGAATAAAATTCACACAGAAAATAATGAGTGCGGCTTCAGTAAGGACGGTGATATCCTTCGATATACACTAAGGGTCTGGAAAGAAATAACTTGGATTTTCCGTTTCCGAACTGTATCACACCTTTAGCCGGTTTGACATCCCCGAAATCCTCACCGTAGCCCTGCTACGCTTGCGGTTTCGTGAATATCAAACCGACTAAATCTGCAACACATTTCGGATCGGAATTACCCAAGTTATTTCTTTCCAGACCCTAAGGGCTCGCTCAAAAATAACCTCACATTTTTGGGCGAACCCTGAGCCGGAGGTTTTAAGGATGTCATCAAATTTATTTCTGCTGGACAAATTCAACGGTAACATGCATGATTTCCGGCACATCCTTTATGTTGGCGCTTACCTCGAAATTTCCACTCGATCCGTGATGGAAAATATAGTTGTCGTTTACTGGTGTCTCGACAGTGCCGATCACATCATTGTTATTGCCCCGAAGATAAATAATCACGTATCCCTTGGCCCTTTTATAACTTACGTTTTTGACCTTTCCTCGTACTACCAGGATAGTGTTGTCGGAAAACACTTCCGCCACTGTTTCTTCAACATGAAATTGGGGGCCGGACAAAGTGGCGGGAGGGGGGATTTCCAAGGTTTCACTGTAGCCGGTTCCCGCAAGGATCCATAGAAAAAATATCAAGGCTGGGGCTATTTTGGTTTTCACCGATTTCCTCCTGGAGGTATTATGATGTACCTTTTCCGTAACATTACAAATACTATATGTTGAAAAAAGGAAAGTGCCAACAAATTTTTAGTGAAGAAAACCGAAAGATTATACCGGCAAAACTAGAGAGACCCCATAAATTTTCAATTATTTCATTATGTTAATGCAACTACTAAAGTTTAGTACCTTAGTGGTAATTTTCTTGTTTTTTATAGCAAGAAATCAAAAAGGTGAAATGTTTTTAAATAGTTACACGCAGCTGTTAAGGTACTTATCCAGGACCTTTAAAAAATTCCAGTTTATCTGGGTTAGTAATTTTCAACGATTGTTTTTCCTTTCTGTTGGATGTATATTGATTCCGATCTTGGCGGGATGTGCTCCAACGCCGCCAAAGAACATGAATAATGCATGCGCTATATTCGAGGATAAAAGTGGATGGTACAAAAGCGCAAAAAAATCGTATAAGAAATGGGGGATACCAATCCATGTTCAGTTGGCCATCATGCGCCAGGAGTCCAAATTTACGCATGACGCCAGACCGCCGCGCAGAAAACTATTATGGATTATCCCATGGTTCAGGCCGACTACTGCCTACGGTTACGCGCAGGTCAAGGACTCCACATGGGACTGGTATGTTAAAAAGAGCGGAAACAGAGGCGCTGACAGGGATGATTTTGGTGACGCGGTTGATTTTATCGGTTGGTATGGAAATGTCAGTGCCCGGTCCCTGGGAATTTCCCGCACAGACGCCTACAATCAATACCTGGCTTACCATGAAGGTCATGGAGGCTTTAAGAAGCGAACCTACTTGAAAAAAAAGTGGCTCATTAAGGTCGCTCGCAAGGTTGCAAAAAACGCGGGATGTTATCGTGCGCAGTTGGCCTCTTGTGAGGAGAGTCTTGACTCAGGGTGGTGGTTCTGGCCTTTTTGAAATTTTTCCGTAATTTCGGAAAAATGACCTGTTTGGAAGTCTCTTGTATCAGTTAGTTAGCAGTGTTTCCGTGTTTCCGTAATTTTTTTTTCGGTTTTTTAGGAAATTAAGTGAAAAGCAAGAGGTGGGACAGCATATTTTGTCGATCGTAATTATTTGATATAGTTAGAAAATATAATTAATTCAAATAAGG
Source organism: Thermodesulfobacteriota bacterium (assembly GCA_034660535.1). Classification (GTDB taxonomy): domain Bacteria; phylum Desulfobacterota; class Desulfobulbia; order Desulfobulbales; family DAOVYS01; genus DAOVYS01. The sequence goes on from JAYEJK010000149.1 coordinate 7,096, forward strand.
TGATTAGTAGGCATAAATATTGCTATAATATTTAGATAGATAAGAATATCCGGTGGGTATTAATTTTCACCAAATCAGATTCAATTTCAACGAATGAGTAATTTTTTCTTTTTTTTGTAATTTTTTTTTTATTGATTTATACTTTTATTGCGTTTGTCAAAAAATAATAGGTGGCTTATCAATGTCTTTTAATAAATCAGATAATAATTTTAAGGAGGATGAACGATGAAAAAGATTATCTCTGTAGCTGTTGGTCTGTTGTTTCTGAGCAGTTCTCTGGCGTTTGGCGCGTCAAATGTAAAGGGCGTTATTGTTAACAAGTCAAACGTACAGGGCGCTGCGAATGTGGCGGTTGGTATCGGCAATAAGGCCAATATGGGTACAATCGCCATCAAGGATTCAAATGTCAAAGGCGTGGTAGTCAACAAGTCCAATGTCCAGGGCGCTGCAAACGTGGCAGCCGGTATTGGAAACACCGCCAACATGGGTTCCGTCCAGATGAAGAACGCCAATGTAAAGGGCGTGGTGGTTAACAAGTCCAATGTCCAGGGCGCTGCAAACGTGGCAGCCGGTATTGGAAACACCGCCAACATGGGTTCCGTCCAGATGAAGAACGCCAATGTAAAGGGCGTGGTGGTTAACAAGTCCAATGTCCAGGGCGCTGCAAACGTGGCAGCCGGTATTGGAAACACCGCCAACATGGGTTCC
>JAYEJK010000149.1:7903-14473 GCA_034660535.1 Thermodesulfobacteriota bacterium
AGATGAAGAACGCCAATGTAAAGGGCGTGGTGGTTAACAAGTCCAATGTCCAGGGCGCTGCAAACGTGGCAGCCGGTATTGGAAACACCGCCAACATGGGTTCCATCCAGATGAAGAACGCCAATGTAAAGGGCGTGGTGGTTAACAAGTCCAATGTCCAGGGCGCTGCAAACGTGGCAGCCGGTATTGGAAACACCGCCAACATGGGTTCCATCCAGATGAAGAACGCCAATGTCAAAGGCGTGGTAGTCAACAAGTCCAATGTCCAGGGCGCTGCAAACGTGGCAGCCGGTATTGGCAATAAGGCAAACATGGGTTCTGTTGTTGTTGAATAGTATCTCCGGTCTTTTACTTTTATTTTCAGAACCGCCCGGAAGGGGCGGTTCTGAAAATTTATCGTTAGCGACATCCTGCGAAAGGTAATTCGTTAAAAATAGATTCCGTGAACAGGAAAGGAGTTATGATCATGACTCTCAAGAGACTATTTTTATTACCGTCAGTTTGCCTGGCGGTTTTTTCCTTTTTCCCGACAAGCAGCCCGGCAGGAGACCTGGATGACGGCATATCCAAATTCACGGATGAAAGCATTGAAAAGGATTATGAGCTGGGAAATCCGGATAAAAACATCAAGTTCATTATTATGAATGCCAAAAGCAAGGCAGCCATGGGCGAAAAAAAAGGAGATGATGCAACCCAGGGCGCTACCGGAAGCGGCAATATGAACAGTGTCGTGTTGGGCCCCGGCAGCAACATAAGAGGCGACATCATCATTCTTGACCAGAGTAAAGGGGACAAGACCCAGGTTGTTCAATAATGACTGTCAGGCGTTTGACAGGACGTATTGAATGGTTTACGTTCATGGTTTTCCGCTTTTCATTACTGCGGATACATTCGTAAAAAAAAGCATCGCTCGAATTATCACTCCCCCCATGATATCAATAGGTTACAGACGGTTAATGCGTCGGTAGAGTGCTTTTCACGAAATGGATAATTCTATGGAGAAAAATATGCGAATGACTGCTTTCAGAAAGTGTAGTCTGCGCGGACCGTGCGCAGTTCTGTTGCTCCTTTCTTTTTCAATAATTCTTGTTTCCTGCGGAGGAATGGATCCAAGGAAGGTGGAGGTGGAGATTGAAGAAAGCGCTGTTGAACAGAAAATCACATCTTATACTCAAGCCCTTTCAGATCTAGGGCTTATGACCGAGATATACGGCACGGGAATTGTAAGAATACAGAGTGAAGATATTGCGGATCAGACAGGCACGTCCTCATCAACCGGTGGTGAAATCCAGAGAAATATCACCGAGATCATGAAAAGCACTTTGAATTCAATCGGCGGTAATGTCATTTTCATCGAGTACAATCCCTCCTATATCCAGAATCAGATGGTCACAGGTTATTCAAGCTTTGACGACAAGCTGATTCCGGATGTTGTGATTACCGGTGGAATCACTGAATTTGACCGCGGCCTGGAAACAAGGGGTGAGGGTACCGATGCCGCCGCGGAGTACGAATTCGAGAAGGCCGGGTCGGATCTCCCTTCAAAAAAGGTTGGTTTTGACTATAGTGACGGCAGCAAGGCAGGCAAGGCCAGGATTACCCTGGATTTTAATATGAAGGATTTTCAGACCTTGGCTGGAATTTCTAAAATGAACACGGTGAATAGCATTGAAGTGCACAAGGCGGTTCGCGAAAAGGAACTAGGGGTTACGATTTTCGGCCCGACATTCGGCATGAAAGGCAAAATCAAGAAGGTTCAGGGCCGTCATGAGGCCGTGCGGCTTCTGGTGCAGGCAAGCATGATTCAGATGGTAGGTAAATATCTCGTCATGCCGTACTGGAGACTGCTGGGGCACGATAATGAGCCCGATTCCATTATTACCGGAAGCCTTGAAAGACAATTTTACACCATGTCGAAAATAGATCAGCTTGTCAATATTCAGGAATGGCTTTTTTTACATGGGTATGATGTTGATTTGACAGGGGTTTTTGATGCGAAGACCGAGGCGGCCCTTCAGCAGTTCAAGCCGGGATTTAATTCTAAGAGCATTGACGCACAAACATTTATTGATATATATACGAGCATCCCTTTGAACAACGCCACACTGGCCAGGCGGAATATGCTTGCCCAGGCTTTTACCCAAGCTCAATCGGCCCCGGCCGCACCAGCGCCTGTTCCCGCGAAAAAGCAGGCAGAGGCTCCAAAGCAACAGGCATCTTCTTCTCAGCAGCCTGCGGCGGCGGCAGAACAGCAGGCTGCACAGCAACCTCCTCCTCAGCCTGAAGCGCCTCCGAAAAAAGTCGTGAAGAAGACGGTGAAAAAAACCAAATCAATCGGTCGGATGCTGAGTGACGATGAATGGTAATGAATAAATCGATTCTGTTGACTCCGGCCTTAACTGCAGGGGTGAGTCTTTTTGTGTCCGTGTCCGTTGCCTCAGCCGGCAATAAGGAGATGGTGGAAAAGACCGTAAATGAACTGGATTCATTAAACCGGGAAGTCATGCAGCAGCTTCCGGGACTCCCTCGTGACGGGCATATTCATATCAAGGCCGGGATCACTCAATCAGGAATAAAAAGAAGAATCGACATTATATACAAGGAAATCACACCGCTTGACAGAGTTGATCAGGTGAAAACCCAACCGGCAGCTGCGGGTGACCGGACAGAAGTTGTTCCAACAGAGGCAAGCGAATCACAAGAAACCAACAGGGAAATCATACTGCCTGACAGAGTTGATCAGGTGAAAATCCAACCGGCAGCCGTGGGTGAACGGGCAGAAGTTGTTCAAACAGAGACAAGCGAATCACAAGAAACCATGAAACAGGAAATCAATTTTAACGATCTTCAGCAGAAGATTTCACCGCATTGATGAAAGCGGTGTAATGGTGAATGTTTAAACGGTTCGGTGAGAAACGCGAACATAAAGGGAATAGTGATGAGGATAAAGATAAGCGGTTTACTCGTGATGGCGATCTGCCTGGTTGCTTTGATTTCGAATAGTTGGGCAGGAAATAAAAAAGTTATGTCAACCAGGGCTGCCAAAGTTTTGGCAGAGCGTGCCATTATTGAATCGATTTACGGTCTTAAAGTGAGGTCTACAGAAGAGGTTCAGGACATGGTTGCGGCCAATTTTTCGGGTAAAACCGAGTCCAAAACGGCTGCCACTATAAGAGGGATCAAAATCGAAGAGATCACGTATGATTCGTCAAAGGATATTGCCAAAGCTACAGCCTCAATTGTTCTGGACAAATTTACAAATATTGACGGTCAGGAAATGAACCTTGCTGGAAAACTGTTCCGCCGTGTAGCCTTTGCCACGTCCACTCCTTCACAGGCCGGACCTGTTCAGGCGATGAGAGCGGCTGAAATTGACGCTTATAAGCAGTTGGCAAAGCGAGTTGTCGGATTTACCCTTGAGAGCGAGACTACTGTGGAAAATTATATTTTGACTTCAGATGTTGTGAAGTCAAAGGTGTTGGCCACCATGTATTTATCCGAAGTGACCGAGTATGGTTGGGACAGCGATGGTGACGCGTTTGTGAAGATGGTCTTAAATGTTAAAGATGTCGGTGACATTCTCGGGTTGGATGTAGTCAACGAAGAAGAGTTAATCGAAGTTGAAGGGATGGGCGCACAGATAGATGACTTTAGGCAGGCCCAGCAGGATTGACGGACTGAATAAAGGATACAAAAGGAAAAATTACATTTTACCCGGATATTTGAACAGGATACTTGTTTTTTTTAATCCAAGAACTGTCGCTGTAAAGTTAAAAGGCCACGAAGGAAACTAATTTAGACTTCGTGGCCTTTATTCGTTCCACGGTTTAGTACCTTAGTGGTAATTTTCTTGTTTTTTATAGCAAGAAATCAAAAAGGTGAAATGTTTTTAAATAGTTACACGCAGCTGTTAAGGTACTTATACCCCTCAGGGGGGTACTGAAAATAGTCCAGGACCTTTAAAAAATTCCAGTTTATCTGGGTTAGACCCTCTGTCGGAAACATATACGCTTAAGCGTGTATGTCGTATTCAGCTCAGTCAAAGCAGCATGCTGAATTTTCAACTGTAGAGGGTCTTATCCAGCTACGCTGGGTTACGATTTTATTTTGAATTCTGAAGTTAAAAAAATTTGCAAAAAGGAGCTGATCATGAATACCCTCATAACAGCATTGATAGGCATTCTGTTTCTCTCTATCTGTGGTTTCAACCAGATAAATACAGGGGTTATCAGCATGAATTGCATCGAAGGAAACGGCAAGGAATTGACACAGACCAGAAAAACAGGTCATTTCAGCGCCCTGCATGTGGACGGAGCCTTTAACATTAAAGTTCTATGCGGGCATCCGAAAACCAGGCTGAAAATTACCGGAGACAGCAACATCGTGCCTCACATTGCTACTGAAGTCAAGGGTAAGACTCTTTCGCTTTATGCAAAAAAATCTATCTGTTCAAAGATACCAATAATGGTTTCAATTGAAGTAACTGATTTGAACACGCTTATTCTGGAGGGCGCAAACGACATTTCCGTTTCAGAGATTAATAACGCTGAAATTCGTGTAACGCTCGATGGTACAGGCGATATCAACCTTTCCGGAAAAACAGACGGATTGACGGTCGATCTAGACGGAGCTGGCAATCTTCATGCCAAGGACCTTAAAGCAAATGAGGTCCGCATTACTGCGAACGGCTCAACCGGCGCCGAAGTTCACGCAGTGCGAAAGCTGCACGCAATCAGCCGGGATGTTGGAGTGATACGTTATTTCGGCAACCCCCGGGATATTGAAATAGACGTATCCGACGTTGGACAAGTAGAAAAGACAGGGGAAGATATAGGAGAAGATATAGGAGACAGGATAGAAAAACAGATAGAAGAAGAGATAGAAGAAGAAATAGGAAAATGGTTATAACAGACCTCGTGAAAATATATAGGCTTCAAGCCCTTTATTAATAATGAATTGGATAAAAATTGGGCAGTTTATCGGTTTTTTTGCGTGCATAACGCTATGCCTGGGCCTTAAACCTGGTTTTGCCGAAAGCAACGTTAAAAAGGCCGTTGTCAAGATATACACGGTCTATAATGCATACAGCTACCACAATCCCTGGCAGATGAAGGGGCAGAAGTCATTTCACGGTTCAGGCTGTATCATTTCCGATAATAGAATCCTTACCAATGCCCATGTTGTAAGTGATCAGATCTTTATCGAGGTGAGGCGTGCCGGCAAGGCAAAACGCTATACTGCACGGGTTGAGGCAGTGGCGCATGAGAGTGACCTGGCAATTCTCAAAGTCGATGATAAAGAATTTTTCAGAGGCGTTGAACCGGTCGCAATCGGTTCTTTGTCAAAAATCAGGAACAGGGTCGCTGTATATGGTTTCCCCGATGGCGGCGACAAGTTGTCCGTAACCGAGGGGATTGTTTCCAGGGTTGAGCATGTCAATTTTGCCCATAGCCGGTCTTATCTTCTTGCGTGTCAAATCGATGCCCCTGTCAATTCAGGCAACAGCGGGGGGCCGGTCATAAAAGACGACAAGATTGTAGGTGTGGCATTTCAGGGAATGGCCGGCGGTAAATTTGACAATATCGGCTACATGGTATCGCCTCCTGTTATCAGACATTTCCTTAAAGACATTCAGGATGGTCGGCATGACGGGACGCCGTCGCTGGGCGTTTCAATGCAGAAGCTTGAAAATCCCGGTATGCGGCTTTCTTTGCAGATGAAAAATAAACATACCGGAGTCCTGGTAAATAAGGTCTATCCGGATTCGCCGGTAGTAGGTAAAATCAGGCGCGGAGACGTAATCCTCTCAATTGACGGAATAAATGTTGCAAATGACGGAACAATTGAATTCCGGGAAGGAGAAAGGACATTTTTCGGTTATCTGATGCAGAAAAAGTATATCAACGATCAAGTCCTGCTTCAGATCTTGAGACAGGGCCAACCGATGACAGTGGACATCGCCCTTACTCAACCAGTGGATTTTGACCGTTTGGTTCCTCATATGCAGCATGATCGCCCCCCGACATATTTCATTTACGGAGGATTGGTTTTTGAACCGCTGACCCTTAATTATTTGAAAGAATTTGGCGACGAAAGCAACTGGTATCTGTATGCTCCTGCCGAACTCATGCACTATTATTTAAACGGTGAGCCGTCCGACGAGAGGCGGGAACTCGTAATTCTTACGGAAGTTCTGGCTGACAGCGCAAATATCGGTTTCCACAAATTCGGCAATAATATCATCAAAGAAGTGAACAATAAGAACATATCTAAAATTGAAGACGTGATACATGCTATCGTGGATCATGACGGTGAATATAATACGTTTACGGATTCCAAAGGGTTTACCATTGTCCTGAATCGTGAAATCGCCAAACAAAGCATTAAAAGGATCCTTAAAAAATACAAGATAAAATCCGACAGGTCGGACGATTTGATGTCCGTTAAGGGCTCAAGTAAAAATAAGTTGGACAATATTGCGCTCAGATTTAGGTCGGATTGGGCCGATTGTGAGGTTACAAAACCGCAGGACTAGCAGCGCTAATTTGAGGATTTTGTAACCTCACAATC
>JAYEJK010000150.1:0-3806 GCA_034660535.1 Thermodesulfobacteriota bacterium
TTTAACTTTTTCGTGAGAGCGCCGACATCTTCAACTGTAACCTGCATTATTCACGACCTTTTTTACGTATGGGAATTTAGGGTCTGGAAAGAAATAACTTGGGTAATTCCGATCCGAAATGTGTTGCGGATTTAGTCGGTTTGATATTCACGAAACCGCAAGCGTAGCAGGGCTACGGTGAGGATTTCGGGGATGTCAAACCGGCTAAAAGTGTGATACAGTTCGGAAACGGAAAATCCAAGTTATTTCTTTCCAGACCCTTATGGTGCGAGAGGGGGGACTCGAACCCCCATCCAGGTAAGTGGGCTGGATCCTAAGTCCAGTGCGTCTACCAATTTCGCCACTCTCGCCGACAACCGGAAAAGTAATCAACTTTGTCCATTTGGTCAAGGGGCTAAATGTGGGGACTCAGAGGTTCAGGGGTTTAAAACTAAGGAAAATCCTGGTTTATTTTTATTATTTTTTTAACAAATTTGAAAAAAATTGAGATAATTTTCTACAAATTTGTAGGTTTCTTCTTCAAAGAACTACAGCGGTTAAATTCATCCATCATATTGAAAATACGATAAAAATTGGAATAAAAATCCTCCTGGAACAAATCTTGCTAGATTTATTTTACATTGTTTTGCATTGCAAAATTTATATTGATCACTTTAGAATATGACCTTGAAGGGTATTAATGGAATGAACCGGCAGTCCTGAGTGCGTGCAGGTAAACGAGCCTGCGAGACTCCGGATACGGCACTGTAACCGAAAAATCATTCGCAGGAGATTAAAGTATGAAAAAAATTGAAGCAATCATCAAACCGTTTAAACTGGATGATGTGAAAGAGGCGTTAACCGAGATAGACATCAAGGGGATGACCCTGTCAGAAGTAAAGGGCTACGGCCGCCAAAAGGGTCACAAGGAGATCTACCGCGGGGCCGAGTATGTTGTTGACTTCATTCCCAAGGTCAAACTGGAACTTATTGTTGAAACTTCTCAGTGTGACAAAGTGGTTGATTGTATACGACAGGCGGCGCTTACGGGCAAAATCGGTGATGGAAAAATCTTTATTCTGCCGGTAGAGGAAGCAATCAGGATCCGGACCGGAGAAAAGGGCAATGAGGCCGTATAATGAATAGCAAATTGCGCGCAAGACGAAACGCCCTGAAGTCGCTGTGGCAGCAAGGCTTGAACGGCAGAATGCTTCTCCGGGAGCATACCCGGCTCGTTGATGCTCATATTGCGCACAATTTTGCAAATTGCCCGGACACAAAAAATGGAATGGCCCTTGTGGCCATAGGAGGATATGGCCGCAGGGAACTTTTCCCATTCTCAGACATCGATCTTCTGCTTCTGTACGAACCAAGTGTTGAAAATAAACTTACACCTGCAGTGGAAGCCATTTTTTATCCCCTGTGGGATGCAGGCATGGAGGTAGGCCATGCCGTTCGAACATTGGATGCATGCCTGGAGCATGGGAAAGAAGATTTTTTTTTCCAGGTTGCGATGCTGGATGCCAGGCTGCTTGCCGGCTCAATCGATCTGTTCAACCAACTGGTCAATTCATTCCAACAGTCCTTTATTGAAGGACAGCGCCGGGAATTCCTCCATAACATGCTTAACCACCGCGAAAGGCGCCACAAATCTTTCGGCATGCAGAACTACCTGCTTGAGCCCCATATAAAGGAAAGCAGAGGAGGATTAAGGGATATCCATACCATGATCTGGACGGCCCAGGTAATCTTTGGACTGCATGGGCTTTCGTCCATGGAAAACGCGGGGCTGCTGAACGATTCCGAAAGGCGGCGTTTTGATTCAGCCTGCGACGAATTGATCAGGATACGGAACGGGCTCCACTTTGTCAGCGGAAGGAAAAACGACCAACTTTATTTCGAACACCAGGAGGGAATCGCAAAATTATTTGACTATAAACCATCCAAAGGCCTGCTTGGCGTAGAACGTTTCATGAGGGACGTATACAGCCATATGAAGACCGTGGCCGTTACCACGGATTTCTTTTTTGAACACGTTGACGAGGTTCTCGGAATAACACTGCCGACTGTAAAAGACCGCAAACTGGAAAAGGGCATTGAGATCAGGCAGGGTCGAATTCACCTGACCGACCCGGGCCTTGCAGAGAAAAAGGTGTATCTTCTTATGAGGCTGTTTGCCCGGGCCGCTGATACAGGCCTGCCGATCCATCACCGGGCACTCAGACTGGTAAACGACCGGCTCTCGTTACTGAACGACAAGGTCCGCTGTTCCCGCCGAATGGCAAAGGCATTTTTTGACGTCCTTATGAAGACCGGGGAACGGCCGACAGTCCTTGAGGCCATGCTGGAATCGGGTCTGCTCTCGGCCTACATCCCGGAGTTTGCCGATCTCGAATCTCTGGCTCAGCATGATGTTTACCATGTTTATACTGTGGACAGCCACCTGCTGCAGACAGTGGCCGAGCTTAATCGGCTCAGGGAAGAAGAGCCCAACATATTTTCCACAGTCCCCTCACCTGAAATTCTCTTTTTAGCAGGACTGCTTCACGATATTGGAAAAGGACAGGGCGGTGACCACGCGAAACAGGGGGCCGAACTTGCCGGCCTGATTGGAAAACGGCTGGGGCTGAAAAAAGATGAGATCCAAGTCATCATCTTTCTGGTTCGCGAGCATCTATTCCTGGCCCATATGTCCATGCGCCGGGATCTGGGCGATGACGCATTCATCAGGCGCTGCGCTGAAAAAATCGCTTCCCCGGACCGGCTGGCAATGCTCTATCTCCTGACGATTGCCGATTCAAAAGCAACCGGTCCGACTGTATGGAACGAATGGAAAGGGGCCCTGCTCCTTGAACTTTATCTAAAGACCGTCGTATATCTGGATACGGACCGGAACAATGTTGATACCAGCCGGAAAGCGGAATGGAAAAGGACGAAACTTGCAGACCTCATGGGAGACAATAAGGTTTTTGACCTTAAATCGCTGCCTGAGGATTACCTCTTGAGTTTCACGCCTGATGAGGCGTACAGCCATATCAGATATCGAGAAAAACTCGACAAGAAGGAACTGCTGGTTAATCCCACTGACTTGGGCGGCAAGTGGTCGCTTTTGATAATGACCAGGGATCGACTCGGCCTGTTAGCCAGGATCTGTGGAACGTTCGCACTGCATAACCTGGAAGTCCGGTCCGCCCAGATTTTTACTTGGACAGACGGCACAGCCGTGGATATTATAGATGTAATCTCTGTTGTTTCCATGGAGTTTGAAGACCAGGATTGGGAGACATTTGAGACAGACCTGCATCTGGCGGTCAATCTGCGTCTTGGTCTGGATTATCGTCTGGGCCGCAAAAAAGCGCCCATGAAAAAATCGCCGCATTATTTAAGTAACGCGACAAAGGACAGGGTCGTAATTGACAACGAAACATCCGACACATACACCATAATTGAAATATTTTGCAAGGACCGGTTCGAACTGCTGTACCGCATAACGAAAACACTTGCGGATTTCGGCATCAACATCTTCAGGGCAATAATCGGTTGCAAGGCTGACCAGGTTGTTGATGTCTTTTACGGTCTGGACGATAACGGCCGCAAGGTCATTGACCCCGACTTCCAGGAAGAGATTCGCCGGGGCCTTCTTTATGCGGTAAAGAATGTGTCGAAAAAATAAATGTTCATTTTGATTATTTGTTTTTTTACGTTAAGGGTCTGGAAAGAAATAACTTGGGTAATTCCGATCCGAAATGTGTTGCAGATTTAGTCGGTTTGATATTCACGAAACCGCAAGCGTAGCAGGGCTACGGTGAGGATTTCGGGGATGTCAA
>JAYEJK010000151.1:0-3790 GCA_034660535.1 Thermodesulfobacteriota bacterium
ATTCTTTCCTCACTTTGCATTGACGTTTTTTGCACGGACAAACAAGTTTGTCCATGCCACCCATCAGGCAGTTACAAAAAATGGTGCAAGGCTTTCCTCCCCCAAATCCGTTATAATCAGATATTTTTAAATAGTTACACGCAACTGTTAAGGTACTTATACCCCTCAGGGGGGTACTGAAAATAGTCCAGGACCTTTAAAAATTTCCAGTTTATCTGGGTTAGCTATTTTTCGGCATCAAGCCGAATATTTACGATTGAACTTATGAAACACGTTACCGAAGAACTGATAATCGGGAAAGGGCTGAAGCTTATTATCGACAAACAGCTTGATAAGAGTTGTTTTGAGATTCGGCTGACTATTGGGACGGATGAGAAGTGTCTGCTCCACTGGGGTGTCTGTTCCGGCCTCAATGAACAGTGGCGGATTCCTCCGGATTCCATCCGGCCTGAAGAAACGAAATCCTGTGGGCCGGATTCCGTTCAGACGCCCTTTACAAAACGCTGCTTGAGGCTGCGGATACCCGTTTCCCCGGACCGGGACAAATCTTTTTCCCACATTGTCTTTGTCCTGTTTTTCCCTGAACAAGACCGTTGGGACAATAACAACGGCAAAAATTTTTATATCAGTATCCCGGGGCCGGATGAATCGCTCTTTTCACCTCGTCAAACCCTTGATGATGAGCTGGGGAAAAAAGAACCTGCCTTTATACAGAACTACAACCTTCCCGGGCATGGCGAACTTGTTGCCGCGGTTGTCAAAGAAGATGACCTCTTCCGGCTCCATCTGGTTGCAGACATCCCGGGCAGCCTCATCCTCCATTGGGGTGTTGCTATAAAAAACAGATTCGAATGGCGCCTCCCACTTGAATCACACAGACCTTCAGGAAGCAAAATTGTTGATGAAAAGACTGTTCAGACGCCATTTACGCTTGATCACGGCACAAACAGGCTCTTGATGGAATTTAACGAGCAGGACGCGCCTCTTGGAATACCTTTTGTGGTCCACCGGCCTGACACCGGAGAATGGATCAACTCCGGGAAAGGAAACTTTTTTATTCCGATAAATCTGCCGACACGTGCGGACACTCCTTTTGAAACTCCCGAACTGTCTGAAATTGCTGCAGAGATAATCAATATTGAGACCGGAAAAAATTCATGGGCCCTTATGCATCGGTTCAACCTCTGTTATGATCTTCTGGACAAGGGACCACGCGACGCCGGCCTTCTTTCGCTTCTCTTTGTATGGCTCCGTTTTTCCGCCATAAGGCAGCTTGACTGGCAGCGTAATTTCAACACAAAACCGCGGGAATTAAGCCATGCACAGAAACGGTTGACGATAAAACTCGCCTCTGTTTACAGAGACACGGACACGTTTGCCCGGGACATGGCGCGCCGAATGATCTCCACAGTCGGGAGAGGCGGGGAAGGCGACAAAGGCCAGAGAATCCGCGACGACATCCTTAAAATTATGCATTGCCACCACATTAAGGAGGTTACAGGCCATTTTATGGAAGAATGGCACCAAAAAATCCACAACAACGCCACACCCGATGATATTGTTATCTGCGAGGCATACCTCGGATTTCTATACAGCAACGGTGATCTCGAACGGTTTTACAAAATCCTTGAAAACGGGGGGGTCTCAAAGGAACGGCTTAAGAGTTTCGAGAGGCCGATCGTCACTGATCCTGATTTCAACCCGCATATCAAGGACGGGCTTGCCCATGATCTTGAAAACTATCTCAGGCTCTTAAAATCGATCCATTTGGCCACAGATCTTTCAAGCGCTATAGAATCATGCAGTCACTGCCTGGATGAACAGGTAAAGGAACAGGTAGCGTTTATTTATCATTCCAGGGACAATCGCGGGATTTCACTGGTTGACAGAGTGGATCACATCACCGAGGCGCGTCGAACAATAATCGGGATCTTGGGATGGTTTTCCGATGAGTATCGCATACGGGACATAATATACCTTGACCTGGCGCTGGAAGAATTTCTGCGGGTCGTAGTGGAGCAAAAATTTCACGAGAAAATGGGCGGGGACCAACTCAGGGACCTGATCGGCATGGTTGCCGAAAATTTAAGTTTCTCCCATGACTGCCCTGGACTTTCAAAATGCGCAAGCCACTGGCAACGGCTGAAGATGATTTCCAACCGTGAGCGGGAATGGTCGCTTCAGGCAATATCAGTCCTTGAAAGAATGACTCACAATCTCGGGACCTTTATTGACGGATGCGACCGGCTCATGCAGTCAAAGGCCGAGCACTTAGGCAAGGCATTCAACGCTGATTCATGGACCATCAGCCTCTTTACTCAGGAGATTGTCCGCGGCAGCCTGGCCTTTCTCTTGTCAGGGCTCCTTCGCCGAATGGATCCGATTCTTAGAAAAAGCGCCGATCTCGGGGACTGGCGGGTGATCAGCCGCAGCGAGACCGCAGGCCGAGTGGAAATCAAGACCCTGGCCTCCATTCAGGACAAAAAATTCGACCCGCCTGCCCTGATAATCACGGATACTGTTTCAGGTGACGAGGAGATCCCTGATGGTGTAGTCGGTGTTGTCACGCCGGCCGGTGTGGATATTCTGTCCCATGTTTCGGTGCGGGCAAGAAATGTCGGGGTTCTGTTTGCGACCTGTTTCAGCACGGAAATTATTGATGAACTGAAATCTTTTAAAGGACGCGTACTAAATTTCAGTATAGATGGTTCCGGAGATGTAACGTTTGAAGAGGTCCGAGAAAAAAAAGGCGCAAAAAAGAGATCTGTAAAGGAAACCGCCCCGACCCCGGCCAGGTTCCGACGCGTTAAGTTTACGAAATATGCCATTTCCCCGCGTGATTTCAACGTGACTAGTGTGGGCGGCAAATCCAACCACCTGATCAATCTTAAGACCCGGCTGCCGGACTGGATACATATACCCCGTTCCATTGCAATTCCATTCTGCACCTGTGAGAAAGTCCTGGGCCACACACTTAATGCAGAGTTCAAGAAGCAGTACACATCCCTTTCCAAACAGGTTGCCAAAAAACCGTCGGAGATACTGCCGAAGCTGAAAAGCGCTATCATGGCTTTAGCTGTCCCGAATCCATTAAGAAACAATCTTCGAGACATAATGAAGTTTGAGAAAATGGAATGGCCGGAAAACTGGAACCGTCTGTGGGAGTGCATTAAGACCGTCTGGGCATCCAAATGGAATGAAAGGGCATACTGGAGCCGTGAAAAATGGCGGATAAAACACAGCGACATCCGAATGGCGGTATTGATCCAAGAGGTGGTTGACGCGGAATATGCATTTGTGATCCACACGGCCAATCCGTTTACAGGCAACCGGGCTGAGCTGTACGCCGAGGTGGTGGTGGGATTGGGCGACATACTCTGCAGCGGCAACTACCCTGGCCGCGCGTTCAGTTTCACGTGCCGCAAGGGGAAAAAATTAATCCCTGAGGTCATAACCTATCCCAGCAAAGGTGTTGCATTAAGAGGCAAAGGTCTGATCATCCGTTCGGATTCCAATGGCGAGGACCTGACGGATTATTCCGGCGCAGGCATATATGACAGCATGTTCTTTGAGCCGATAAAGGAGGAAATACTAGACTACACCAACAACCCCCTTTTATGGGATCACGGTTTCAGCAGGAAGTTCCTGCGCACAATCACTAGGCTGGGCATGGAAATCGAAAAGATCATGGGCCGCGCCCCCCAGGACATAGAGGGCGCTTATTCAAACGGCAAATTCTATGTTGTGCAGACACGTCCCCAGGTTGGAATTATGAATGATGAATTATGAA
>JAYEJK010000152.1:0-3774 GCA_034660535.1 Thermodesulfobacteriota bacterium
CTTCCGTTTATAATACCATCTTTCACACATTTTTCAGAACTGCATTTTGGACAAATAGCCATGAGACCTCCTGTGGTAAGTTGAGACCTCATGATAGCATAGCTATATTAAATTAACAATGCCATTTTGAAAAGGTGGTGGCCGGCTTTTCCCGTTACCATAAATACACCCTTGGCACAGAGTTGCGCAACCGTAGCAGGGAGATTGTCCTAACTATTGTCCAGGCTAATTCCAGCCGGGATAAAACAACACATCTCATGCAGTTGCGCAACGACCTTGAAGAATTGTTGCTTCTCATTCGACTCTGCAAGGAAACAAAGGCATTTAAAAGCTTTAAGGCCTTTGCCTATGTTGCCAGAGAAGTAAGGTCGATAAGCAGTAAATATTCGGGTACGTATGGAAAACTTTAAAAAACCAAGGAATGTAAATGTTTGGCAGTGCTTCATATGCACGCGATCAGGCTGGAGAACTATAGTTGGCTATGTGAACCAGCCTGATCGTGTGCAGATGGAGTGCTGCCGAATATTTACGATAAGCAGACAGAACCAAGGCTGGTTAAAGGCATGTAATAAAGCAGAGAGCGCCAGAATCAGCAGGTAAAAGCTAGATAGAACTGCTGAGCGTGCCGACGAAAAACATTGTGCGTCTGTCCCGCCGGTAACTTCGGCATGATTATACAGGCATGGATACCCGATTGGGATTCCCTGCCAGTGGCGCAGGCTGATTTTCAGCCTGTGGAAAGTGGGCAGACTGATTGCGTCCTGGTACTGGTCCGGAACGGAGTATGCAACCAATACGGACAACGCCTGGAACTTCAACATGAACAACGGCAACCACAAGAACAACAATGGTTACGGGTTAGCCCTTCGCAGCGGATAATGTTTTCTCTTGCTTTTTTCCTTTGCAAATATCCATAGGCAGTATCTGCTTTGTCGGAAGAACAAAAGAAATACCATCAATGCCCTGCGGTTTGAGGCGGATCAGGAAAAGGAGCTGTTTAAACTGTACAGCGAATTAAATGATCGCACCTACCGCCCCGGTCGTTCTGTCTGCTTTTTTGCCGAAAAACCAAAACTGCGGGAGATTTTTGCTGCTGATTTCCGCGACCGCATTGTTCACCATATTCTGGTTGATTATCTGGAAAGGATATGGGAACCAATTTTCATACATGACTCCTATGCCTGTCGCAAAGGTAAAGGCATTCATAAAGGAGTTGCCCGTCTGCGGAAATTTATCCGTAAGGTAAGTGCTAACGGCAGCCGTAAGGCCTGGTATCTCCAGCTTGACATCAAAAATTACTTCATGACCATGGACAAGGAGATATTTTTCTCCCTCATCCGCCCCAAATGCCCAAATGAAGAGATGTTATGGCTTTGTCAGCTGCTTATCTTTCATGACTGTACCAATGACCCGGTAATGCGTGGAGATGCACGGCTTGCCAGAGTCATCCCGCCTCACAAAACCCTTTTTCACGTTCCGGAGGGTAAAGGATTACCCATCGGCAACCTCAACAGTCAGTTTTTTGCCAATGTCTACCTCAACACCCTGGATCAGTTTGTCAAACACAGGCTCAAATGGTAAATATTCGGCTTGTGTGGAAATATTACAAAAGACCTCGGTCTGTAAATGTTTGACAGTGGTCCAGGTGTTCACGATCAGGTCTTTCAGCGACACATAAGTATGCTGGAAGGCCTGATCGTGGACAGATGGAGTGCTGTCGAATATTTACCTCAAATGTCGCTATTATCTGCGCTATTGTGATGATTTTGTTCTCCTCTCTGATAACAGAGAACAACTGCAAGCATGGGAAGCAGCCATCAGAGATTTTCTGGTCATTGACCTGGCCTTAAACTTCAATAAAAAAGCACGCAGGCTGCAACCGGTAAACAATGGCGTTAATTTTCTCGGCTATATCATCCGGGCTGATTATCTGCTGGTTCGCAAGCGGGTTATTGGCAATCTTCGTCTAACCCAGATAAACTGGAATTTTTAAAGGTCCTGGACTCTGTTCAGTACCCCCCTGAGGGGTATAAGTACCTTAACAGCAGCGTGTAACTATTTAAAAATATTTCACCTTTTTGATTTCCTGCCAGAAAAAACAAGAAAATTACCACTAAGGTACTAAAACTACAAAGATTTGAGCAACAGCTGGTTAAGAGAGAAGACGGTTACCGGGTTTATTCTTTTGACCGGGAGCTGCTTGACGATCTTTTTGCTACTTTTACTTCTTACCTTGGCCATTTCAAACACGCCAATTCTTTTAAGCTGATTAAGTCAATTTGGCAGCGACATCCTTTTCTGTCCCGTTATTTTACCCTGGATTTTTGCAGTCTGAAGCTTTACCGTAACTATATGGTTTCGGCTAATTTAACAACAGTGAGAAAGCAATACGCGTATTTTCAGAAACTGTTTGCCGATGATGTTATTTTCTTGCAGGTTGGACGATTTTTTGAATTTTATCATAATTCCAGCAAGAAAATTGCGGAGCTGCTTGGCCTTGCTCATCTTAAGGTGAATCAACGTGATGCCCGGTTTGGTTTCCCGGTAAATTTTATGCAAAAGTATCTGCAAAAGACATTAAGGCATAGCAAAAGTGTTATGGTGATACTTGAAGGTGAGTATGTGGCCAGAATCAAAGAAAGAAAAATCTGGCGGCGTTATGAGTGTGAATCTGGTAGGATCTGAGGATAATAAATGGATGAGTGTCAAACAGATAACGAAAAAATACAAAGCTGGATAAGGTGCCAAGTTGAGGAGCGTAACGTTCGTTTTACTCTCCATGCACAACAAGAAATGACGAATGACCAGGTAAGTTCTATTGAGCTTCTGGCAATGTTTAAAAACTGTATTGTTCTTGAAAATTATCCTGACTACAAGCGTGGGCCTTGTTGTCTCGTTGGTGGTAATGGTAAAGGAGGACGACATTTGCATGCAGTATGCACAACATCTCTTCCTGAATTGATTATCATCACTGTATATGAGCCTACACCGCCCAAATGGGAAACACCTTTCCTGAGAGGTAAAAAACAATGAAAGAATGTACCATCAAAGGCTGTCCAGGATCATATGAGGGAAAAAATATTTCTCACATGGTCAATCACAATAACCAGACGATCATTATTGAAAATGTGCCTGCTGATGTATGCCATATTTGTGGAGATACGCTTTTGTCTCTTGAAACAGTAGAGGTGATTGAAAAGATGCTGTCAAATCCAGGAGAGCCTGATCATACAGCCCCGGTTTATGAAATGCCGGGCAAGGCAAAAGCCGCATAAAATATGCGGCTGTTGATATTGCCGGTGGTCTGCTCTGATTGTTTGTGTTACGCCAAAACTTAAAGTGTTCTTTCCAATTCCTGCATCACCAGCGATTAAGCAAGTGTCTTTTTGGTCCAACAAGCCACTGATAAGGGGATTAATTTCATATTTTTTTTCAACAAATTCATTGCCAAATATAATTTCAATTTTTGGTTTATAATTTTTGTCTTTATTTCGGCATTGTTAATAAAGTATAGATAGCTAGCTATTCCATTTTAACATTAATAACATAACCGATATTTTTAACATTTTAAAACATTTTGAATAACATTTTGATTTTCTTCTAAGTCTTGCAAGAAAATGTCTTAATATGCTGTTGTATCCTTCAATTGTGAATGTTTCTTTTTTTGATTGAATGTGGTTTTCTGGAGGAATAAAATTCTCATATGGTTTCCAATAATCAGTTGCTACCATGTCTATATCCTTATCTTTTATAGATTCCCAGAGTTTTTCTCCA
>JAYEJK010000153.1:0-14352 GCA_034660535.1 Thermodesulfobacteriota bacterium
TTGACATCCCCGAAATCCTCACCGTAGCCCTGCTACGCTTGCGGTTTCGTGAATATCAAACCGACTAAATCTGCAACACATTTCGGATCGGAATTACCCAAGTTATTTCTTTCCAGACCCTTATTGACACTATTTGTCAGCAATAGTAACTTTTTGTTTATTAAACAAAAACGGCAAACAGAAGTAGATTATGAATTTAGAGATAGGGGAGGAGGGGCGATGTTCTTTTCATAAGGAGCGGAATATTGCTCTCTTCCCTCTATTTGATCCAATTCAACGCATTTTTTGGCAACAAAAATGATATGATAGAGAATCGGAAAAAATCTTCGACCTACAACGGTGAGATAGTTGCCGGTTCTCTGCTTGTCCCGGAAAGCCGGAAAATTGCCACACTGCTCCTCCAAGGCGCATCCGAAGAAGATTGGCGCCAAGCCATTATCCACCACAATATTTTACAGAAAAGAAGCCCGGCTTCTGCAAAGCGGCAGGCCAGGTTGATCAGAAAACGGCTGAGTCTCATGACTCCTGAACATTGGATCTTGGTCAAAGACGGCAACGCAGAGGTTGCCACTTGGGCACTTCTTGCCGCAGCAGTCAAGCATAGTCGCCTATTGGGTGACTTTATGGGCAATGTTTGTCGTCAGCATTGGCTGACCTATAACAGGTCATTTTCAAACATGGACTGGCGGGAGTTTATGGAAACCTGCTCTCAGGTAGATCCGGTTGTTGGGGAATGGACTGCCACTACAACTTCTAAGCTCAGGCAAGTTGTTTACAGAATACTTGCCGAGGCGGGGTATGTTGACAGCACCAGGAAGCTGAACCTGCAACCGGTCTCGATTGTCCCGGAGGTGCGGGAGTATCTGACAAACCATTCAGAGGGATATATCCTTCAATGCATGGAGTGTACAAAATGAGAGATGGCATGTGATGGGTACCCTTCAAGACCGGCTCAACAAGATAATTCCCCGCCTGACTTCTGATGAACTCCTGAACAATCAGGGCCTCGGCAATGAGATCGGCTTTTACATCTTTGACTATCCCCCGGAAAACGAACTGGAGATCCGGGACTACCTCCAGGTTGTCCTGAAGCATCTCAGCAAGAAGAAGGCTGGAGTCAGGGTGAAGCATATCAATTTGTTTGCTTTGATCATTGATTATCTCAAAGAGGCCAAGTTTCTTGATAAGGCAATCACCCTGCAGAAGCACAAGGGAAACCAGGCACTCGTGAAGGCCCTCAAGGGGCCGCTTGATTCAAGGAAAATTGCCAAAGTCTTCACCGCCAAGGCATATCCGGACAACCATGATCTCATCCTGATATCGGGAGTTGGTAGTGCCTGGCCCATGCTGAGGAGCCACAATCTGCTCAACAATCTGCATCATGTGATGGGGAACATACCACTGGTCATGTTTTACCCTGGTGTGTATACCGGGGCAGGGATGAAGCTTTTTGGTCGCATGAAGGAAAGCAACTACTACAGGGCATTTCAACTGGTGCCATGAATTTTGGACGGGATGAGCATATTATATTTTCTGACCGCAAAGACGCAAAATTCGCAAAGTTTTTCTTTTTAAGAATCAAGCATTTTTCTTTGCGGCCTTAGCGCCTTTGCGGTTCAATTCCGGCTTTTCACGAGACTTTCAGAATCGGCTTTTTTTCAAAAGCAATAAAAGCAAAAAGATTATTGATCCTGTCTAAATTTGTTCTCAAGAGGAATAGTGCATTATGCCGATAAACGATATTTTTTCAAAAAACATTGCCAGACCAATCAATGGGGTGGTCAAGGCGGAGCAGCAGGATGATGAGATTGTCTGGCAGGAACTGGAAGAATATGTCGTTACAAGGGAACTGGACCAGCACTTCAGAAAGCTCTTCCGGGCCTATCTCACAGCCATTGACAATGCAACGGACCCCAATGTCACTAACAGGATGGGCGTATGGGTCTCGGGCTTCTTTGGGTCGGGCAAATCGCATTTCGTAAAAATACTCTCCTACCTGCTTGAAAACAGAGAGGTCAAAGATCCAAGCACCGGCACCTCCAGGAAGGCAATCGAATTTTTCACAGATAAGATAAAAGATTCCATGCTGCTGGGTGATTTTAAGCGAGTCGCCCAAGACAGTACCGATGTCATTCTTTTCAATATCGACAGCCGGGCCGATGCCTCCGAAGGTCGGGCAGCCATCCTTCTGGTGTTCTGGCGAGTATTCAACGAGCTGCAGGGATTATGCGGCCAGCATCCCCATATCGCTGAACTGGAACGGCATCTGATTCAAAAGGGCAAGTATGAGATCTTTTGTAATTCCTTCAAGCAGGCCTCAGGAGGAGATGCCTGGGCAGATCAACGAGACTCCTATCACTTTCACCACGATGAGATTATTAAGGCCCTGAACGAATCCTTGGGAATGAGCCGGGAGTCTGCGGATGAGTTTGTGAAGGCCATGAAAGAAGAAATCATCAAGGCAGTACAAGACAACAAACGAGTCAGGATTATATAAAGACTGGATTAACCGCAAAGACGCAAAGGACGCAAAGGTTTTTTTATGGTTAAGGACGAGGATGCATTGTCGAATAAAATTATTGGGGCGGCTATTGAGGTGCACCGGGTTTTGGGACCTGGATTGCTGGAATCAGCGTATGAAGAGTGCCTGTGCCGGGAGCTGTCCTTGCGGGATATTAAGTTTGAAAGGCAGAAATCCTTGCCGGTCGCCTACAAGGGAGTGAAACTTGATTGTGGCTACAGATTGGATATTTTGGTGGAACAGCTTGTCATACTGGAATTAAAAACCGTAAACCGAATTGAGCCGATTCATGACGCCCAACTTCTGACATATCTCAAGCTTGCAGACTTAAAACTTGGTCTTCTGCTCAATTTCAATGTTCCGGTTATGAAAGCCGGGATAAGAAGAATCGTAAATAAATTATAACCTTTGCGTTCTTTGCGTCTTTGCGGTGAAAAAATATACAGAATTGTTTACCGCAAAGGCGCAAAGAATGAGCTGAAATTGAGAATATGAATACAGCCAACATCAAATCATATGCTCCCAAGGCAAGGCGGGGTTTGATGCGGAGGGGCTGCTGGCGAATGGGGTGGACGAATGGGGTGGAGTTGGCCGACTATGGGCTTGTAGCCAGTGATCTCACGGAGCTAAAGCGATTGTTCGAGTGTGCTACGACTTTTGGTTCGCTGATTCAGGTGCCGGAGGGGTTGGCGGCGAAGCTACCGGCTCTGAAACGGTTGTTCGAGGCGGGTAGCCAGGATCTATTCGTGTCGGATGTGCTCAAGCGCTTGGGTCCGTTGGTGCAGCAGGTTGAGATGCTGGCGGCGCAGTACGACGCGGTAGTGGCGAATCCGCCGTATATGGGAAGCGGAGGAATGAATTCTCTGGTAAAAAAGTTTACAAAGGACTGCTTCCCCAACGCCAAGAGCGACCTCTTCGCCTGCTTTATCGAACGTGGTTTCACCTTGGCGAAAGATGCTGGCCACAATGCCATGGTCACCATGGAAAGCTGGATGTTCCTATCTAGCTACGAGAAGTTCAGGGGCACGGTACATCAGCAACATACACTGCGGAATTTGGCCCACTTCCCATACGACGGAAAGAGACCGACGGCGATGGGTATCAACTTCGGCGTGGCTGTAATGAGTGCGCAAAACACCCATGTGGCTGCCTATCAGGGCCACTACTGTTGCTCTCGATACTACGAGCTAAATGATGATGGTGTTCCATTCGATTTTCCGACACCTAATGAGCGACTGAAAACTCTAGCGGCGGAGGAGTTCAAGAAGATCCCCGGAATCCCACTGGCTTATTGGACGAGCGACCAGGTGCGTATGGTATTTGAGCAAAGAGAAAAACTTGGTGAGCAAACTCCTGTACGCCAGGGCCTGGCGACTGCAGATAACGATCGGTTCATGCGATTCTGGCCCGAAGTGGCATTAGGAAAGTGTGGGTATGGTTTCGCCAGTCGAGATGAAGCTGCGGTGAGTGAAAAAAAATGGTTCCCGTACAACAAGGGAGGCGGGTTCCGGAAGTGGTTTGGTAACAACGAATTTTTAGTTAACTGGGAAGCCGATGGCAAAGCGATACGTGCCTTTGGGACCGAGGACGGAGGGCGGGCACGTTCATGT
This sequence comes from Thermodesulfobacteriota bacterium, assembly GCA_034660535.1. Classification (GTDB taxonomy): domain Bacteria; phylum Desulfobacterota; class Desulfobulbia; order Desulfobulbales; family DAOVYS01; genus DAOVYS01. Next base: position 4,132 of record JAYEJK010000153.1, read on the forward strand.
GCACGGAATACAGAGTACTACTTTCTTCCCTCAGTGACATGGTCTTTCATTAGCTCTTCATATTTCGGCGTCCGCTATTCTGATACTGGCGCAATTTTTGATGTTGGAGGCTCGTCCGGCTTTCCATCCGAGAACGACCACATTTGGGTAACCGGATTGCTTTGCTCGAAGCAAGTCTTCGGCTTCATGAAGGTGATGAACCCAACTTTGAATTTTCAGGTTGGAAATGTGTCGGCTCTCCCTGTTCTGAAAAAAGAGGTTGTAGACCGGAAGCCAGAGATTGAAAAGGTGGTGATGGCGCTCATTGCAGGTGCGAGAAACGACTGGAACGCCTACGAACGCTCCTGGGATTTCCAATCTCTCCCAATCCTGACGGCATCCTCCGAACTCACCCCAACCCTCGAATCCAGCTACACCACCTGGACCACCAAAAACCGTGCATCCATCGCCGAGATGAAGTATCTCGAAGAGGAAAACAACCACCTCTTCATCGACGCCTACGGCCTGGCGGACGAGCTCACCCCCGATGTGCCCATTGAGCAGATTACCCTCACAGTGAACCCCGCCTACCGCTACGGCGGCAAGCTCACCGAAAAGGAGCAGTGGACCCGCTTCCGCCAGGATACCATGGAGGAGCTGGTCTCTTACGCCATCGGCTGCATGATGGGCCGCTACAGCCTGGATGCGCCGGGTCTTATCTACGCCCACAGCGGCAACGAAAAGTTTAACGAAATCTATTACAACCGCAAAGACGCGAAGAGCGCAAAGAAAGAAAACAAAAAAACTTTGCGTCCTCTGCGCCTTTGCGGTGAAAACAGCAGTGAAAACAAAATATCTTTCCCCCCGGATGACGACGGCATCGTCCCTCTCACCGACACCGAGTGGTTTGACGACGACGCAACCAACCGCCTCATTGAGTTTATCTCAAAGGCCTGGGATGCGGCCCATCTCGAAGACAACCTCACCTTCCTGGCCGACAACCTCTCGCCCAAGAAGAACGAGTCCAGCCGCGACACGATCCGCCGCTACCTCTGCGACAGTTTTTTCAAGGACCACCTGCAGACCTACAAAAAACGCCCCATCTACTGGCTACTCTCAAGCGGCAAGCAGAAGGCCTTTCAGTGCCTGGTCTATCTTCACCGGTATAATGAATCCACCATGTCACGGGTGCGGGGGGCATATGTGACCCCGCTGTTCGGTAAATTCAATGCCCGCCTGGAATATTTGCAGAATGAATGGGAGGCTGCTGACACCGCATCAGCCAAGAAGAAGATCCAGAAAGAGATCGACGCTATGAAAAAGAAGCTGGCCGAATTGAGCGCCTTTGACGATGAACTTCGGCATTATGCGGACAAGAGGATAGCACTCGACCTCGATGATGGCGTCAAGGTCAATTACGACAAATTCGGCAACCTGCTGGCTGAGAAAAAGGCCGTAACAGGGAAAAAATAATCATGAAAACAATTCCATCACCGGAAACAATCCTTAAACTCCTTGATCGTCTCAATGAGGTGGTTGCGGACGATCTTGAGACAGAGAATCTCGACTTCAAGCGTTGGCGGGGTGCCAAGGAATCTCTGGCCGAGGCGGTCGAGATGGCAATCTGTTTTGCCAATGCCGAAGGCGGCATTATAGTGTTCGGCGTGAAAGACAGGATTCGAGGCCGAGACAAGGCTGTTGCCTGTTGTGATCGCTATGATCTTGATGAATGGAGGCGAGGCATATATGACCGGACTAGGCCGAATTTGACCGTTGAGGTATCCGAGCTGCCTGTTCCCGAGGGGAACCTCCTTTTGGTTCGAGTCCCTAAAGGCCCGGCCCCGCCCTATGGAACTTCAGGGGGACTTTACCAGATACGGATCGGCAAGAGCTGCATGCCCTATGCGCCTGACGATTTCCAGAGAAGACAGGTGAGTGTCGGCGCTATTGACTGGAGCGCCCAGCCGGTAAGCGATATCCGCATGGGTGATCTGGATGCAACGGAAATAGCCAGGCTTCGCAACGCAATCCGGGCATATCGTTCAAGCTCTCCGCTCCTTGATCTTGAAGATGAAGAGCTGCTTTCTTCACTTGGCATCATCCGGGACGGCCATATTACCAGGGCAGGCTTACTCGTAACCGGTCGCGAGGATATTCTCCGGAAGTTGATTCCCGGCCATGAAGTTATCTACCTCCACCATTCATCCCCAACAGACCTTGACTATCGTTTAGACCAAAAAGCGCCGTTGCTGCAGATCCTTGAACGACTCACAGAGGCCATCAATGTCAGAAATCCGTTTCAGACCCTTAAAACGGGGCTCTTTCATGTTGATATACCAGCCTTTCCTGAAACCTCTTTCCGCGAAGGGATTTTGAATGCCCTCATCCATCGTGATTATCTGGAACCAGGCAGTATATATATCCGCCATGAACAGCGTGAAATGAATATCAGCAGCCCAGGCGGCTTCATCGGTGGGATCACGGCGGAAAATGTCCTGCATGCCGAACCGAAAGCCAGGAATCGTCTGCTTGCGGAGATATTTCAGAAGATAGGGCTTGTTGAGCGGGCCGGTATCGGCAGACGCCGGATTTTTATTCCACCGCTCGCCTTTGGCAAACGCGCTCCTTTTTATGAAGCCGATCTACATACTGTTAAACTGACTTTGCTTGACGGCAGCTTTGATCAGGAACTTGCAATGTTCATAGGGTCCAGAGAAAGACAGGGGGAGACCTTTGACGTCATTGAGTTGCTTCTTCTTTCCTTTCTGCGGGAACATGGAGAAATAGACGTGAACACTGCCGTCAGGATAACGCAACTCCCCGAAGCCCGCATCAGGGACCGCCTGGATCTGTTCTGCCATCGCCCGAGCCCCTGGCTGGAGAAAAGGGGGAAAAAGAGTGGGGTCACGTATTATCTTGCCAGGGCTGTTGCTGCTGAGCTGGTCGGCAAAGGTGTATACAGCCGCTCCAAGGCGATTGATAAGGTACAATGGCCGGTTATAATCAGGCAATATGTTGAAGAGCATGGTTCAATCAACAACAGTGAGTGCCGAGACTTGCTTCTGCTCGGCAATAGCCGTTCCGCACATACCACGGTATCTCGGCTTTTGGCAAGTCTGGTTTTTCTTGAGCCATACGGTAAATTAAAAACAACACGATATAGACTGAAGAAAAAGGCCTAGTTGTATACTTTATTTAACAGTTGTATAGCGGCAATCGCTATGTTGTATAAATTTGTTGTAAAAGTTGTATACGGGTAGGAAATAACTTTCAATCAAAAAAACTTATGAATACCAAGCAAATAACAGACAGCCTGAGCAATATCTATCAGGAATAGAACAAGCGAATTGTCTTCTGGTACGACACGGAAGGTGAGTTTGGAAAAGTTCTTCCCTCTCTTGAACTTGTAGATGTTTCCATTATCAGGTTGGATGAAACCGCAGCCCTTGAGGTGAAGATCAGGCTGGAGCTTGCGGATACGGGGAATAGATATCTGTTGTACTCGCCAGGGCCGGAGCCTGCCCACGAGGATGACTGGCTCCTTGATATTCGGCTTTACAGCCATATTTTCCATGCGGACAAGGCATCCATCATCCTGAACGATCTGGGCCTGTCCCGCTAGAGCATGCGGTCTTATTTTATTGCCACAGCCGGAAGATCTTCTTCAACAGCAAGGAGCGAACCGAGAAACTGAAGAAATGGGTGAAACCTGAGGATCAGGAGGAAGAGCTGGATCTACAGGGGAACTGTATCTGCTTGATCAGCATTACCGGTATTTCCATGAGGCCGCAGGAAAGGTTGAGTTGGCTGGATGGGATATCCTCAAAGTCTTGCAGGCGTCCATGGAAGATTGTTACAGCGGCTGGTATCTGGATCAGTTGTCCCTTGCCTGGGATGGCTTTCTGGAGGAAGGCGGCAGCAATGGGCTTCTGAACAGGTGGACACTCTCAGGTGTCAGAAGACAGGACACTTTCTTTAAGGAAGTAGAGTCCCGCCTGAAAAAAACGACCAAGGGGCGAGCCTTTGTGATCATAAGTGATGCCTTGCGGTATGAGATTGCCGAGGAGTTAGCCGGAGTGATCAACAGCCAGTATCGATTGAAGGCGGATCTTTCGGCTATGCTTGGCGTTCTGCCCAGCTATACCGCATTGGGAATGGCTGCTTTGCTGCCTCATAAGTCAATCACCTTTAAAGATATGACCGATGTAATTCTGGTGGACGGCCAGTCTTGTGCGGGCTTTGAACAGCGGAGAAAGATCCTGGAGCAGCACAAGGGAGTGGCAGTCAGGGCGGATGATTTGATGGGCATGTCCAAGGAAGAAGGCCGTGAACTCATTAAACCCTATAAGATTGTCTATATCTACCATGACCGGATTGATTCAGTGGGTGATACTGCCTCAACCGAATTGAAAACATTTGAGGCGGCCAGGAAGGCCATTGACGAACTCAACTTGATTATCCGCTATGCAATCAATAACCTGAATGCCGGCCAGGTGCTGGTAACGGCGGACCATGGATTTATCTATCAGAACAAGGCCTCTGACCATATGGATAAGAGCGCGCTTGATGTCAAACCCGAGCAGGCGATCAAGAGCAAGAAGAGGTATATCCTCGGCCGGAAACTGGACGATTCCGCAAAAGTCTGGCATGGAAACACCAGAGTGACCGCAGGGACTGAAGATGATATGGAATTCTGGCTGCCAAGGGGAACCAACAGGTTTCACTTTGCGGGAGGCTCCCGTTTTATTCATGGCGGGGCAATGCTGCAGGAAATCGTAGTCCCGTTGATCACGGTTACCGAGCAAAAAGGGATGGCCAAGACTAAATCAGAGGTACGGAAGGTCGGTATCTCACTCATCGGATCTCACAGTAAGGTTGTCACCAACCTCCATCGTTTTGAGTTTATCCAGACAGATGCTGTATCGGATCGGATGAAGCAACTTGTCTTGATGGTATCGCTCAGAGACGGCAACGAGTTGATCAGCAATGAGGAAGTAGTAACTTTTGACAGCTCTTCAGCCTCAATGGATGAACGGAAGAAGTCGGTGAAATTGATTTTGAAGGGCATAAAATTTGACAGAAAAAAGGAATATTTTCTTGTGCTCCGAGATCAGGAGGATGGTATCGAACATGAGAGAATTCCCATCCACATTGATCTTGCCTTTGTAAGGGACTTCTGATGGGAAACGAACTAAGCGCCAACAACCTTGATGCGATGCTGAACCAGCATTTTGCCGGGAGGGTGGTCCGCAAGGATCTGACCAAGCTGGTGAAAGAAGGGGCCAATGTGCCCGTCTATGTGCTTGAATACCTGCTGGGCATGTACTGTGCTTCCGATGACAAGGAGGTTATAAGGGACGGTCTGCAGACCGTGAAAAATATCCTGGCGGAAAACTATGTCCGCCCGGATGAGGCGGAGAGGGTCAAGTCCAAAATCAAGGAGCTGGGCAACTATAAGATTATCGACAAGGTCACGGTCAAGCTGAACGAGAAGGATGACGTGTATGAGGCCTTTTTGTCCAATCTGGGCGTGAAAGGCATCATTGTCCCCAGTGAGACGATAAAGCGGTATGAGAAGCTGTTGGCCGGTGGCATCTGGTCCATTCTTGATCTGGAATATTATTATGAAGAGGGGCAGAAGACCTCCCCGTTTATCTTGAAGGAACTGAAGCCCATCCAGATGCCTAATCTTGACTTAGAAGCGGTTTTTGAGGGGCGGAAGGCATTTAACGAGGAACAATGGATTGACGTCTTGCTGAGGTCAACAGGCCTGGAGCCGACTTTATTTGAAGAGCGTATCAAATGGCATTTCGTCGCCCGCTTGATACCGCTGGTTGAAAACAATTACAATATCTGTGAGCTTGGCCCGAGGGGAACGGGTAAGAGCCATGTGTATAAGGAGATAAGCCCCAATTCAATCCTGGTCTCCGGTGGGCAGACCACAGTACCGAATCTTTTCTATAATATGACTACCCAGAAGGTAGGGCTTGTTGGTATGTGGGATGTGGTTGCCTTTGACGAGGTGGCCGGTATCAGTTTCAAGGATAAAGGCGGGGTCCAGATCATGAAGGACTTTATGGCGTCCGGTTCCTTTTCAAGAGGGCGAGACCTGATCAATGCCAATGCCTCCATGGTCTTTGTGGGCAATATCAACCAGAGCGTTGACAGCCTTGTGAAGACCGGCCATCTCTTTGCTCCCTTCCCGGAGGAGATGATCGACTCCGCCTTTTTTGACCGGATGCATTGTTACCTGCCAGGCTGGGAGATCCCCAAGATGCGGCCTGAGTATTTCACCAATCAGTATGGCTTTATTGTGGATTACCTGGCCGAGTTCCTTCGGGAGATGCGGAAAAGGACCTTTGCGGATGCCATTGATAAATATTTCAAACTGGGCAACAACCTGAATCAGAGAGATGTCATTGGGGTCCGCAGAACCGTTTCCGGTCTGCTGAAACTGGTGTATCCTCATGGCGACTTTGACAAGGATGCTGTTGAACGGTGCCTGAAATATGCCTTGGAATGTCGCCGGAGGGTTAAGGAGCAGCTCAAGAAGATTGGTGGCATGGAGTTCTATGATGTCCACTTCAGTTACATTGACAATGAATCCATGGAAGAGAAATTTGTCAGTGTGCTGGAGCAGGGCGGCGATAAACTCATCCCGGAGGGGCCTCTCAATCCAGGTACGTTGCATACGATTGCCCTGGGGACAGGAAACTTGCTGGGTTTATACCGCCAAGAACTTCAAGTTACCCACGGCAACGGGAAACTCACTATCTCCGGAGTCAGTGCAAGCTCAAAGACCAAGGAGGCAATCAAGGTCAGCTTTGATTACTTCAAGGCCAATGTCTCCCGAGTCAGTGCATCCGCCAAGGTGGGAGACAGTAACTTTCACCTGCATATGGTCGAGTTGCACAATACAGGGCCTGCCTGCACCATGACCCTGGCAAGTTTTATTACTTTATGCTCAGGGTTAATGGGCAAACCTTTGCAAGGTCAACTGGTGGTGCTTGGAGATATGAGTCTGGGCGGCAGTATCACGCCTGTGGAGAATTTGGCGGGAACATTGCAGGTGGCTTTCGACTCAGGGGCAAAACGCATACTATTGCCGATGAGCAGTGTGGGGGATATCGCCACCATCCCAGGAGAACTTTTTGCCAAGTTTCAGACCAGCTTTTATGCTGATCCCATTGATGCAGTCTTTAAAGCGTTGGGGGTTGAGTAAGGGTCTGGAAAGAAATAACTTGGGTAATTCCGATCCGAAATGTGTTGCAGATTTAGTCGGTTTGATATTCACGAAACCGCAAGCGTAGCAGGGCTACGGTGAGGATTTCGGGGATGTCAAACCGGCTAAAGGTGTGATACAGTTCGGAAACGGAAAATCCAAGTTATTTCTTTCCAGACCCTAAGTCTAAGAAGTCGGGATTTCTCAAAATAATAGTTTCAAAGAAAAGCAGGGAAAGATTTTATATTGAAATTTCACCGAGACGAAAGTCAGGATACCTTTATTGCAGCTTCTCCAGAACGTTTGGAAAAATTTTGACCGTACCTGAAAAGGGAATAATTAAGTATGATGTCCCCGGAACTTGGTTGTCCCCGGAACTTCGGCTATGATTTATCCGGGTAGGTTTGCGATGTTATCCTGGATTCTGCTAAAAATTCATGAACGAATGCCATCTGGGCGCTAGCAGTTCGGCTCACTATATATCACTATATAAGTAATATGTGAGACGGGCTACTAGCGTTCTCAGATGGAGGGCCTGTGAACGATTACATTCTTAAGGGGTCTGCAAAATATGGGGGCACTCTGAACGGTTACGATATAGCATGAATTTAGGTTGTTCGAAGGAATTATATGATCAAATATCATTGATTTACTGGACGGATCAATATATTTTAGGATAAGACTGAAATTTTATAAGGAGGTAATATTATGCCTGCAAATTTAGAAGAATGCGAGCGGCAAGCTCGACAGCTTCCCTTAAAAGATAGGTCGGCATTGATCGATCATTTGATTGGTAGCCTTGACGAACTTGATGAAGCCGAATGTGAACATTTGTGGCTTAAGGAGGCGGAAAGACGATACCGAGAGTATAAGGCTGGAAATATAACCAGCAGATCAGCCAAAGATGTTTTTCGTGATGCCCGTACCAAATTATCGGCGAAAACTTTCTTACCACGATTGAAACAGCAGTTAGTATGATTTCCGAACAACCAAAAACTTGGCCGGAAATCGGCTATGGAATCCGAAAACATATAATACGCCGCTTTCCATACAGCATTCTCTACAGAGTAGACTCAGAGGAGATTGTCATTATTGCAGTCATGCACCAACGACAACGTCCTTACTACTGGTTTCATCGTTTATAGCAAAATTTTCGAATCTCCTTTCTTCCTTTTTCCGGCTAATCGCAAACCCCTTGCCCTGCAAGCGTTTACAGGTGCCCCGGATGTGTACCCTGAAGGGCATCTCCAGGCCGGCGAACTATAGTAAACCTATGTGAACCGGACTGATCGCACCCCAAGGGCACTTCCTTTGGGCGCGTGCAGGTAAGCGAGCCTGCGAGACTCCGGATGGGGTGAACGATTACCCCTGTAAAGTCGAAAGCCGTGACTGATTTTACAGGGAAAATGCTATTGTTAAAAAAAAATATTGTCAGGCTGATTGAAGGCGAGTAGCCGAAAGGCTTTCCAGAAAGCTAAAATTCAATGCTTATGTAAGGTCCGACACCTTACCCTTCTTCTCCTCCTCGCGTTTTACTCTCAAGCAAGGTTTTATATTTCTAAAATGAATACCACCGGATATTACCTCGGCCTGGACCTCGGTTCCGTGAGCCTGGATGCTCTTGTTATCGACGGTTCCAACAAAGTGTTATGGCACGCCTATCATAAGGTTCAGGGACGTTCAAGGGATGCTGTCGCCTGCTTGTGCAAAGAACTCCTGGAAGAATGGATAAGGCCGCAAAAGGTGAAACAGTTCAATGGCGCCATGGCAACCGGCAGCGGTAAAGAAATCATTCAGGACCTTTTGAACATCTCCGCAATCAATGAGATCGTGGCCCATGGAACCACCGCCTCCTATTTCATCAAGGGCAAGGCCTCAGTGATCGAGATCGGCGGCCAGGATTCCAAATTCATTTTAGTGGATGATAAAGGTCCTTACGATTATGCAATGAACGAGCTGTGTGCGGCTGGCACTGGCGCATTCCTGGATGTTCAGGCCGAACGCCTCGGACTGTCTATTGAGGAGTTATCATCTTTGGCGGCAAACGCACGGAACGTACCACCCATGGCAGGCCGGTGCAGCGTGTTCGCCAAGTCGGATATCATTCACCTTCAGCAAAGAGGTGTTCCCGTCGACCAGATAGTGGCCGGGTTATGTTACGCCTTGGCTCGCAACTACTGTGCCAACTTGATCCGGGGCCGCGAAGTCTTAAAACCTGTGGTATTCCAGGGTGGGGTGGCCCTTAACAACGGTGTGCTGCGCGCCTTTAAGGACATATTGGGACTGTCCGATACGGATGTCTTTCGCCCGGACCTGCCGCACCTGGCAGGCTCACTGGGCGCTGCAATGCTGTCAATCCAATCCGGCGGGGCCGCCTTGGAGGTTGAGCTTATCGAACGAATCGCTGCACAGCATATGGATGAGCGAAGCTATATAGGGAACACCTCCACCAGAGGCTGGCAGATGGACGCAGCAGCGGCACAAAACATGAAGGCTCTGGAATCAGTTGAAATGATTAGAGAGGCCGAATCCGGTGAAGAGGTATTCATCGGCCTGGATATCGGTTCCATCAGCACAAAAGCAGTGGCGCTGACCGGAAAAGCCTCTCTTCTGGGAAAGGTCTATCTTTTTACAGCCGGAAAACCGCTCGAAGCTGCGCAAAAAGCACTGGGTTCATTGTCAAAGATCATTAAAAATGGACACATTGCCGCTGTAGGCGTAACCGGATCAGGTAGAAAACTGGTCGGGCATGCGGTCGGAGCCGACCTGGTGATAGACGAGATAACAGCTCAGGCAAAGGGCGCGAAACTCGGTTATGAGAAAGCAGATACAGTCATCGAAATCGGCGGTCAGGACGCAAAGTTCATCAGAGTGGGCGACAATGCCACTGTCATGGATTTCGAGATGAACAAGACATGCGCGGCAGGAACAGGCTCCTTTATTCAGGAACAGGCTATACGCCTCGGAGTGGACCTTAAGGAAGAATATTCTAAACTGGCGCTCTCGTCCCAAAATCCGTT
>JAYEJK010000154.1:0-3770 GCA_034660535.1 Thermodesulfobacteriota bacterium
TTACAGGATCCGGACCAAAGAGGTAAAGGTCGAAGTCGTGTCAATGTTGCCTGACGGGGCAGTGAAACAGGACATCAAGGATATTGCTTCCCAGGAAGAGCTTCCCCGTGACTTGAGGATGATATATTTTGCTGTGATTGCAGTTGTTGTCCTGCTTTTCGTAGGTGGCGGGTGCGTCCTTAACTGGTTGTATTTCCGAAGAAAATCAGAACCAGTTCCTCCGCCTCCGGAACCGCCGCACCTGACGGCATACAGGGCCCTGGAGGAACTGCTGGCCGGGAATCTCCTGGCAGAGGGCAGAATCAAGCTGTTTCACATCAGGGTTTCTGATATTTTGCGCCGTTATATTGAAAACCGGTTCAGCCTGCGGGCTCCTGAGATGACAACCGAGGAATTTCTGGCAGAACTTGGCCATACCACGGCCTATTCGTATGGGGCGGACATGTTTGCAACCGCGGCTCGCGGTTCCCGAGGCTTCCGTGCGGAACACAAGGCCCTGTTGATCGATTTCCTGACCCATTGCGACCTTGTAAAATTTGCAAAGCATATGCCGACTGATCCGGAGATCCGGACAACCATCAACCTGTGCAGGCAGTTCATCAGCGAGACGGAACCAGGAACGTAGAATGAAACTTAATAAAAACATATAAATTATCATGAGATTCGCATCACCATGGGCCCTGCTTGTCCTGTCGGCTGTTCCGCTGATTATCTACTTTCAGTTGTTTCGGCACAGGCGAGGCAGCATCCGTTTTTCATCCATATTGCATGCCAGGCAGTCAGGTCGTTCTTTGAGACAGCAGATATTCAGGCTGCCGCTCTTGATCCGTGTTCTGATCCTGCTGCTTCTGGCCCTTGCCCTTGCCCGGCCTCAGGAGGGTACGGAAAAGATTTTCGAAGTGAGCAAGGGAATTGCCATCGAGATGGTGGTGGACCGTTCCGGAAGCATGCGTGCGGAAATGGAATTTGACGGCGAGTCGTTGACCCGGCTCGATGTGGTTAAACGGGTATTTTATGAATTTGTGCATGGTAATAACGACGAATTGACCGGTCGGCCGAATGATCTCGTCGGCATGATAACCTTTGCGCGCTATTCCGATACGATCTGCCCTTTGACTCTGGCCCATGGGGCACTGTCCAGGTTTCTTGAAAATGTAAAGCTGGTAACCAGGAAAAACGAGGACGGAACCGCAATCGGCGATGCACTGGCCCTGGCGGCGGCCCGCCTGAAAACCGCGGAAGAGACCCTTTCCGGCCAGGGATCGGCAAAGGATGATAATTATGAGATCAAGAGCAAGATCATCATCCTGCTCACTGACGGCGAGTACAATATGGGCAGCCGTTCGCCCATGCAGGCGGCCGCGCTTGCAAAGGAATGGGGAATTAAGATTTACACGGTGGGAGTAGGTGGAGACGCGGTCATTCAGGTTCAGACTCCGTTCGGCCTGCGGCGCATGCGCGCGGGCAGCGGGGTGGACAGGAAGACCTTGAAGGCCCTTGCCGAGACAACGGGCGGGGTCTTCAGAATGGCGGAAGACGGCGAGGCGCTTCGCGAAATCTATCAAGAAATCAACCAGCTTGAAAAGAGCGAGGTTGAGAGCGTCCGCTGGATTGATTACAGGGAGTTCTTCACCGTTTTTGCTACAATTGCCTTGGCCCTGCTGGTCATTGAAATTATTATAAACTGCACAATATTTAGAAAAATCCCATGAGCGGAATCCGGCTTTACGATATTGAGATGTTTCATCTCCTCTGGTTGCTTCCTGTGTTGACAGGCCTTTTCATCTATGCGGCACAACGGCGGCGTACGGCCCTTGAGACTTTTGTGAAGGCCGGTCTGCTTAAAAGACTTCCGATTTCGACCGGTCCGGCAAAAAGGGGATGGAAGGCTTTTATCCTTTTGACCTCGTTTGCCTTTATTGTCATTGGGTTGGCCAGGCCGGCATGGAACGAGAAGGAGATCACAATCAAGCGGTCCGGTCGTGATGTGATATTTGTTCTGGATGTGTCAAAGAGCATGCTTGCGGAAGACCTGGTCCCGAATCGGCTCGATCGCGCCAAACTGGCTGTTCAGGATTGTGTGGAACGGCTCCAGGGTGATCGGGTTGCCCTGGTGGCGTTTGCAGGCACGACCGTGGTCAAGTGTCCTCTTACCGTTGATTACGGTTTTTTCCGGATGATGCTTGATGATATCACGATTGAAAGCATCTCCCGCGGGGGTACGATGATCGGTGATGCGATCCGGACGGTACTGGATGAAGTGTTTGACGATCAGGGAAAACAGTACAAGGACATTATCCTGATAACCGATGGAGAGGACCACGAGAGCTTTCCAGTGGAGGCCGCCCATGCGGCGGGCGAGGAGGGCGTGCGTCTGATAGTTATCGGCCTGGGCGATGAAAACGAAGGCCGACGTATTCCGGTTACAGATGAAAAGGGCAATAAGACGTTTTTGAAATATAATGGACAAGAGGTCTGGACAAAACTTGATGCTCATACCTTGAGGGAGATGGCAAACGCTACTCCCGGCGGCAGATATCTCCCGGTTTCAACGGGAACCATCGATCTTGGCGATGTGTACATTGAACTTATTGCAGGCGCTGAAAAAAAGGAGATTGAAACAAAAACCATAAAACGCTATGAGGAGAAGTTTCAGGTTTTTCTTACGATCGGTTTTTTTCTTTTGTGCATTGAGGCCATGATCTCGGAATATAATCGGCGGCCGGAGACGAGTTGAGCCGTATTAAACGTTCACCATGTGTAAAAGCCGGGTTGGGTAGAGGAACGAAATCCAACATAAGCGATTATAACGACATCCATTTCAACCCTGAACCCCTGAACCTTGAACCCTGAATAGGTGTCAAACGGAAAAGCAAATGTATCGGTTGACAAATTTCAGACAGATCCTTGGATGGATGATCATAACCGCTGTTCTGCTGTGCCCGTGGCCGGCTGCGGCGGAATCTGCCCGGGATCTTGTTATGTCCGGCAATTCCGCCTATAAGGCGGGTGAATACGGAAAGGCCCTGGTCGAATATGAAAAGGCGGGCGCAAAGGACCCGGAGTCAGCGCATGTTGATTTCAACAAGGGTAATGTTTATTATCGGAAAGGTGATTTTGATTCGGCCATGTCGGCTTATGAGCAGGTCTCTGCAAAAAACGCAGACCCTGCCCTGGCTGCCGGGAGTCGGTTTAATATGGGTAACACAGCGTTTCGAAAGGCGGAACAGGAACGTATGGCTGACATGAAAAAGGCATTGTCCGGATACCAGGCAGGTATTCGTCATTACAAGGATGCCTTAAAGCTTGATCCGAATTTGTCCGACGCTGCCCACAATATCGAGGTCTCCCGCTTAAATATCAGGCAGATTATGGAGGAAATCAAGAAACAGGAGGAGCGGCAAAAGGCGGAGGAACAGGCCAAAAAGGAGATGAGCGATGCATTGAAAAAACTCATCCGGGAACAGGAGCAGATGGCCGGGGAGAGCAGAGACCAGGCCGAGGAACAGGATCGGAATCAGGGAGAAGACCGGGGGAAGGGGCGGGAGCAGGCATCAAAACAGCAGGATCTTCAGGAAAAAACAGAGGGTCTTGCCGATAAGATGGACTCCCGGGCCGGTCAGGCGGAGCAGAAAGGCGGTCAGTCCGGGAATCCGATGGAAGAGGCAAAGGAACATGTGTCAAATGCGATTCAGGAGCAGAAGGAGGCTGGGAACAGCCTTTTGAAACAGGATTTCAAAAAGGCCGGTGATTCCCAGGAAAAGGCTGCG